>JASHVH010000085.1 GCA_030039575.1 Acidimicrobiales bacterium
TATAGCTGGATTTTGCTAACCCAGCTTGGCGCAGCCGGCCCAGTTCCCCTTTATTGTGACGGTGCCCGGGTGCTGTTTACCCGCTGTCATCGTGCCGCTCACAGAGCCGCCGCCGCCACTCTTCGTCGTGGTGAGACTTCCTGAAACAGAAGACCACCCGAACGGCATGTTGGACTGGAACGTGATACCGGCCGGTGATTCGCCATAACTATTGAGGTCCATCGAATAATGGTGCCCGAACGATTGGACGGTTACCTGCACGTCGATGTTGCTTAGCGTCTTTGACTTCCCATCGACATTCAGTTTGGCCGTGTCCCACTGAAGTATGACCGTGCCGGCCTGCGCCGGCGAGATCTGGCAGCCGGTTGTGAAGTTACCGGGTGGCAGGAACGCGAGTACTTTCAGCGTCCCGGACAGGAAGCCTTTTAACACCAGGGCCCCAGAAGATCCCTTCGAGCTGGCCCACGCGTCCGAGGGCGCGCCCAGCAGGGCGCCGGTCACGAAGGCAGCTGTGATCAGGCAAGCGCCGGTTAGCCGGCCACTCCGGCCTCGGTGTAGATGACGATGTCCATCGTGACCCTTTTCCAGCGGCACGAGCGGCTCCTTTTGGTCCGTCGGGCAGCCGCCCGACCCCCAAGTTTCGCCAGCCACCTGCTCCGCTGTCAAGGATGTCCGGATTACCTAGGTCCCGGTCCGCCGTATTCATGTTTTGCCTTCGGCAGTGGCCCCGCCCGCTCAGGCGCGGGCCACCGTGCGGCCATGCCTGGCACCCAAGTGGGCCATCGTGGCAAGCTGGGAGACGTGTTCAGGAATTGGGACCGGTGCAGGATAGACGTTCGATGGGCGCGGGGACTTTAGGGCCCGGGACTGTGACAACCGAAAGTGGGGGCTACGAAAGCGGGAGGGCCGAAACGGCGCGAGTGGGCCTCATTGGCTGTGGGAAGATCAGCCAGGCGTACCTGACTGCGAATTACCCGAACGTCGCCTACGTTGCCTGTGCTGATATCGATCAGGCGCGTGCAAAGGCGACGGCCGAAAAGTACGGGCTGCAGGCAATGCCTGTCAGCGACCTGCTTTCCGACCGGGACATCGACGTCGTCTGTAACCTCACGGTGCCGAGCGCCCATGCCGAAATCAGCTCTGCGGCCCTGGAGAAGGGCAAGCACGTCTACCTGGAAAAGCCTCTCGGCCTCGACCGCGAAGAGGGCGCCACCCTGCTCAACGTGGCCGAAGAAAGTGGCCTTGCCATCGGTTGCGCCCCCGATACCTTCCTGGGCGCCGGCCTCCAGACGTGCCGGCGCCTGATCGACGAGGGGAGGATCGGGGTACCGACGGCAGCTATGGCCAACATGGTCAGCCACGGGCCCGAGCACTGGCACCCCGACCCGGCCTTCTTTTACCAGCGCGGAGGGGGCCCGCTCTTCGACATGGGGCCCTATTACTTGACGGCGCTAGTGACGTTGCTGGGCCCCATCGCGCGAGTGGCAGGAGCCTCCAGAGGGGTCGGGGTCGACCGCCGCGTCCGGTCAGGGCCGAGAGCGGACCAGATCCTGCCGGTCGATACACCGACCCACGTCGCCGGGGTGCTGGAGTTCGCGGACGGGACCCTGGCCACAATCGTCACGAGCTTCGACGTCTGGGGTTCCAACCTGCCCCGGTTGGAGATCCACGGGACCGAGGGGAGCCTGTCCCTACCCGACCCGAACACCTTTGGTGGGCCGGTACGGCTTTTCTCGGCCGGAGCGACTCAGTGGCAAGACGTCCCGACCGATGGCTTCGACCTTCAACGCCGCGGTATCGGCCTGTCGAACCTGGCTGATTCCCTAGCTGGGACGGGCTATAACCGGGCCAGCGGACGGCTCGCTTATCATATCCTCGACGCCATGGTCGGCCTGATCGAATCGGGCGAGCAAGGCAAATACGTCGACCTGACGAGCGCCGTCGAGCGTCCTCCTGCCCTGGTGCGAAAAGCGGCCTGAGCACGGCGCTCCCAGTCTGGTCCGTCCTCCCGCAAGGCGACCTCTGGTCAGGTGAGCGTAGCCTGGGGTTATGGTCGAACCTCTCGAGGAAACTGTTGCCCGGGCCGATCGTGCCCGGGACGAGCTCTCCCAACTGTTACAGCAGCTCGGTGCGGAGCGAGAGGCGGTGAAGGCCGCTACCACGGAGGCGCACGAGGCGATCCAGGGATTGCGCACGGCCATCCGCGAGGCGAAGGAGGAGATGCGCCAGACCTCGAAAGCCGAGGCACGAAAGCACTTGGCCCGGCAGATGAGGGCGGCAGCGGACATCCTCGCCCGCGACGCCTGACCTCGCTCGAGGCGCTGCCACCCCACTCGTAGCCCACCGCGTCGGCCAACCGTCCGAACGGCGCCGACCGCCGACATCAGAGCAGGCCCAATGCCGACGCCCGTTTGACAGCGTCCGACCGGGACGAGACGCCCAGTTTCATATAGCTGTGCTGAAGGTGAGTTTTGACCGTATTGAGCGATAAGTGGAGGTCGCTGGCCATCTCCGAGTAGCTGAGGCGCAGGGGCAGTCTCTCGAGGACCCGTAACTCAGCCTCGGTGAGGGGGTCCGGGAGCCGGCCATGCTGAGCACCTGAACTGGTCCGGCGAGCATCGAGCACACTGGTGATCAATGCCGCGATGTACTCGCTCCGAGGGTAACTGGCCGAGTTCGAGACCACGTGTTCCACGAGGCGCGGCGCGGTGTCCAGCACTGTCTGGACGAAACCATACCGCTCCGCCGTGCTGAGGGCGTCGCGGGCCAATGCCTCCGTCTGCGGTGAGTTCTGTAAGAGCGCGATACTGGCCCGCAACAGGCGGGCTTCGAGGTCGACGCGGGTACTGACGGCGAGAAGTGCCAGGTTGTCGAGGGCCCTGGCGGCGTCGTCGGGACGGCGGGCGGCGATGGCGACCGTGGCCGACACGACGAGCTTGCGGCCGGCGGGCAGACGACGGGCCAACGTCTCGGCGCCGGCGCGGTCTCCCAGGCCCAGCCGCAGGCGAGCTTCAAGCTCGTCTGCTTCCGCAAAACTGGCGGCGTGGTCACTGCGCAGCGCGGCGCGGGCCGCTGGAATTGACGCCAGCGCCCCGTCCAAATCTCCTTGGGCGGCCCAGATGCGGGCGCGGTCCAGTTGAGCCAGGCAGTCGAAAATGGGCCGGCCGGCAACCAGCGTCGCCAGCGTGCGTTCCGTCAGGTCTGCCGCCGTCGACAGGTCGCGTTTTTCCATTGCCAAAAGCGCCACAGCGCGCAGGGAATGAAAGGCGAAATAATGGCGGTCGAAGCCGGACCGGTGGACGGCGGCGACAGCACTGCGGGCGAGCGCTTCCGCGTCGCCCAGCGCGCCTTCGTACAGTGCAGCCTGGCTTTTGGCCCCCGGCAGCAAGATCTCTAGAACAGACTCGGTCTGATCGTAAGCGGCGAGTGCATCCGCCAACCGGGCAGTAGCGGCGAAGTCGCCCTTGTACGCGTGGCAAAGCATTTCAACGGCGTCGATAGCCTCGACCCAATTCCTGAGCTCGTCAGTGATTATCGCCGGTCTTGTGGCCCTCCGGGCGTACTCGAGGGCTTCGTCCAATTGCCCGGTGCCGTAAAGGTAAAGGCTATTTACCAGGGCCAGCTGAACCGCCAGTTCGGGCTGCCGGTCGGCGTCGAAGGTGGCCTGCCCAGCGAGGGCCAGCGCCTGCGAACCCCGTTCGAACGCACCGTGCATCAACAGGTCGGCGGCCAAAAGTACCAGGACATCGGGGGAGCCGGCGAAGAGCTCGGGTCGCACCTCGTCGGCGTCGAAGGCGCTGCCAAGCGCAGGGCTGGTGCCGAAGTCGACGATGAGCCGCTCCCTCAAAAGGCTAAACGCCGCCGCCGTTTCGCCGGCCGCCAGGAGTTGCCGGGCCGCCGGGCTGACCAGACCGGCGTCGGCTAAGTACGTGGCCGCCAATTTGCGCAATAGCCGCTCGCGCGCCGGGTCACGCGCGTGCAGTTCCGACCGCAGGACTTCCCCGATCAGGTGGTGGTAGCGGTAGGTACGAGGTTCCTCATCGACGAGGACCACGAACAGGTTGGCCCGGTAGACCTTTTCGAGCAGAGTGGCGGCGCCTTCGCCGCACAATGCGGTACAAGCCCCGGGCGAAAGCTCGTCGAGGACCGAAGTGGCCAGCATGAAGTCGACCACATCGGGGGGCTGGTGGTAGAGCACCTCGTCGAGGAAGTAGCCGGCCACAGTGCGACCGCGCAACTCGACCCGGTGAGCGGCCTCGGCCGGGTCAGCCGCGTCGTGGATGGATATGGCGGCCATCTGGAGCCCGGCGGCCCAGCCCTCGCTACGCTGTTGCACGACGGCGAGATCCCGGTCGGAAAGGCGGACATCGAACCCCGACAGGAACATGGCGCTTTCTGCAGACGAGAACGACAACTGGTCGTCCCTTAGCTCGCTTATCTCCTCGTTGGCCCGCATCCGGTGCAACCGCAATGGCGGGTCGACCCGCGTGGCCAGGACAAGCTGGAGCGCCGGCGGGCGGTATGCGAGCAACAAGTCCAGCGCAGTCATCCCGTTGACACCGGCCAAGTGAGCGTCATCTATCACCAGGATCTGCGACCGACCCTGACGCTCGAGGTCGTCGGCCAGCGCCGCGATCACGTCGGCGGTGACCTCGGCGTCGAGCCTGAGCAGTTGGCGGGCGTCCTCTCCCCACCCGGGGCGGCCAAAACCGCGACGGCAGGCTTCGATTATGGCGGCCAAGAAACGGACGGGGTCCTCGTCGGCGGCGTCGCAGGCCAACCACGC
>JASHVH010000086.1 GCA_030039575.1 Acidimicrobiales bacterium
GCTTGGGTTCGCACTCCGGTGGGGACGTTCTCCGCATGGCGTAGCAGGTGGCCGTAGAGGTGGTCGGGAGTGACCGAGGCGACCGCCGCTTCCCGAGCTTGGACTATTGAGCCCGCCGAAGTACGAACGGCGGCGGCCCGGCCGTCGCGAACCACGATCTCGTCGACGTCGATTGCGCAGAAGATGTCGCCCCCGCGCTCGGTGACGAGCCCGACGAGCGTTTCAGTGAGGCGGCCGCTCCCGCCGATAGGCGTGGGATTTCCCGCGGCCAGGGCCATCAACCCGAACACGACCCACAGGGCGCTGCCAGCATCGGCGGGGCTGGCACCGAGGTGCAGGGTCCAGGGCGCCGCCAAACAACGAAACTCCTCCGTGGCGAAGTAACTGTCGACCAGGTCCAACGCGCTTCCGGTCAGGAGTTGACCGAACGGCAGGGGGCTGTCACGTCCTTCTCGGAGCATCCGCAGAAGGGTCTCCTCGGCGGAGTGGCCATCGAGACCGAGGCCCAGCAACCCCGCCAGGGCGGGCAGTTGGGGGCCGGCCGCGGCGAAGAGGGCGCCCCAGCCAGCCGTCTCGCCCAGTCGGTCCAGCTCGACTCGGAAGGCCTCGGGGTCGACCGGGTAGATGGCGGTCCGACCGTTGGCGAGAGAGGCCCCGGTGGCCAGAGGGGCCGTGACGTACTCCAGCCCGTGGCGACCCAAGTCCGGTCCCAGCTCGGCCCAGACGGGGCCGCCAACGAAGGCCGGGTGCATCGCCGAGTAGCGGTCATGAAGGAACCCGCGCGCACCCAGCTCGGCCGTCTGCACCCATCCGCCGGGCTGTTGCATCCGTTCGAGCAGGCACACGCTGCGCCCGGCGGCCAAGAGATAGGCGGCCGCCACCAAAGCGTTGTGGCCCGCCCCGACGAAGACCACGTCGGCCTCCCTAACGAGGTCACCTCCAGGCCGGTCCTGATCGAGACGCGATTTTTGATTGAAGATGGTCATGAGACGACCGTAAGGCTGGCGGCCACCGCAACAGCCAAGAGTGACCGTTCAGCGGTCGGATGGACGGTCAGCCAGACGCGGGACGACCACTAGGCGGTCAAAGCCGGCCGCCCGACAGGCTCGAGGCGATGACACCGGCGATCCGTCGGGTGGCAAGAATGGCTGGCTCGGGCACGCCTGCTCCCCCGGGCACCATTAGCCACACTACGGCGACGTCGCGCGAAGACACCTTCATCGGCGCCGCGACACAGCTCAGATCCGGGTGGATACCGCCAGCGTCCACAACCGCCCGCATGTCTCCCCGGCGCGCCTGCTCATGAGCGCGGACCACTGCCATCTGGGACCCGCCCAGCACCATCCCCTGCTCCGGCTCGAGCGGAAGGGGAGTCCGACCCGGAAACACCTCGACCACCACGGCATGACCCGACATGTCGACGCTCAGCGCCACCAGACCGCCCGTGGCATTAGCCAGTTCGAGTAGCGGACGCCGCGCCACCCGACGCAGCCGAGGCTCCGCCGGCACGCCCGCTCCGAGCTCCACCAGCGTGGGACCGAGCCGCCACCCACGCCCAGAACGTTCAACCGCCCCCACCTCCGCGAGCTGCGCCAGCAACCGGTGGACAGTCGTCCGAGGCAGCCCGCAGTGCCGTTGAACCTCGCTCACCCGGCAGGTACCCAGCTGCTCCATTGCCGCCAGCACCTCGAAGGCGCCGCGGATCACAGCCCGCGAAGCATCTTCCGCTACTTCGGCGGAACTCATTGCAGGAAGCTTAAGGGTGAGCGGCTCTCGCCAGCCGCGGCTAGGAGGTACCGCGGATCTCACGGGCGCTCAGCGTTCACGGTTGCAAGGCCAAGTCATCCGATCAGTTGCACGGCAGACCCATCGACACGAGAGAGATCAGGGATGTCTCGCTCGATGATGTCCCAAATAATGTCCAGATTTACCGTGAGGTAGCCATGGACAGCCCGATTGCGGAACCTTCCGATGTCATCCACGGTACTTCCGGGTGGGCATTCTTGAACGCGTTGGAGAGACGCTGGCTGGACTCGGCCAGCGTCTGCAGTCGGTAGATCGTTGCGTCCCGCACGTCCGGGTCGGATAGGAACTTGTCCTTTCCAAGCCGCGCCGTACCGTTGAGCAGGCCTGCCATGTCGGCAATGTGCTCCAGATAGATGTTGTCATGGTGCTCCGTCGTACAGGAACGGTTTGAGAATCGACCCTCTCTCGTACAGACGGGTGGACCTCGGTGCCGACCTCTACGCTGTAACCGATCAGTTCCTCGACCTCGCGCTCGAAGCCCAGAAGGTCGAGTCCGTGATGACGCTGGTCGAAGTCGACCAGTAGGTCGACATCGCCGTCCGGGCGGGCGTCCCCCCTAGCCACCGACCCAAATACTCGTACGTTCGACACACCCCGCCGCACAGCTATGCGCATTATCTCATCCCGCCGCACGCGCAGCAGGGAAAGCGAGGGAGGTTCTTCTCTATCCCGAACGTCAGCCAGCTCCTCGGTCATACACCAATGTTATGCAGTGGACTTGACCTGGTCGTACTTCCGTTCACGCGCCTACTAAGGGCCAATGGCGCGGGGCCGGCTTCTAGGAGGTGGTGAGCCAACTGACGTAGACGGCCGGCTTAGGGCACATGCCGAAAAAAACCCAGCATTTAACCGAACAAAACGGTCCCTGGCTGTCCCACGGTATTTCGCCTCGTCTCACCGGAGTGGGCAATCGTCGCTCCCAACGAGCCAAAAAGCGACTACTCGCGATGGGCCGACGGTTCCGGCTGCCGCAGTAGCCGCGAGATGGACAAGACCTCTTTTGCCAGCGTGTTGACCGTTGAGCCAAAAACGACGTATGTGACACAGACCCGCCCGCGGTGGTCTTAGTACTCGCCGTTTATGGATAGCGGAGTTGGTCCGATGACGCCCTGAGCTAAGGGTTGCCGTAGGCACGGAGGATCCGGAACTCGTAGACGAAGCGTCCTCCTCGCTTCAACTGCTCTGTCAGTTCGTCTCGGGAGTAGGGGCGGTCGTGGCCGAGCTGGTCATCGTGTGCTAGGACCATCCCGGGAGGGGCTGTGTCGTCGTGCCTGGCGGACATGAGCTCAAACAGCAGTTCCGGCGCGTTGGGCCCGTCGAGGATGGTTACCTCGGTTTCCAGCCCCACCCAGTGAGGATGGGGGCCGAACACGAAGAGCGAGCACCGTGGGTCGCGACGAAGGTTCCGGGCTCGTACCGACGTGGGCGAGCCGGTGGCGCGGATGCGCCCATCCGCGACCGCGACCTCGACGCGAGCCATGTGGGCGCTGCCGTCGGCTCGCAACGTGATCATTGCCGCGTCCGGGTACCTTTCGACGAAGCGCAGCACTTCATCGCCAGTCATGTAGTCCTCTCTTGCTTTCAGCCGGCACGGGCCCGGTATGTCGGCCGGGCTGGCCTCGATACCCGACAACGTGTCGGGCCAACCGGTTTGGTGCCGAGTTCTGATTAGTCAACACGCTTGCCAGCGTCTACGCGTGGCCAAGTACCATTACGCGACCGACGAGGTCGGAGCACTATCGCCCAGCTGTTCGCCGCACCCTTGGCTATTTGTAACAAAGAGCCGCGACAGCGAGTCAGACGGCGAAGAGCCCCTTCGCGGTAGCGGCTTCGATGGCGGCGGAGCGGCCGTCGACCCCCAGCTTGCGGTAAATGCGGGTCACGTGCGTCTTAACGGTGTGCCTCGAGATGAACAGCTCGCGAGCGATCTCGGGGTAGGTGCGGTGACTGGCGAGCTGACCGAGGATGACTTGCTCTTGCCGGGTCAGCGGCTCGGTCAGCGCTGCCTGCGTGCTGGGCCCCAGGCCCACTACCAGAGACCGGGCACTGGGTGAGGGAGTGATGGCGTCGTCTCGGGGGATGGCGGCATCGATGAGCGCAGCGAGGGCTGGGTCAACGCCGAGCTCGTCGTCGCCCTCTCGCTGTAGGTCTGCCATCCGGCGGCGGGCGTCGCCAGGCCGGCCGGCCGCGACCTCGGCGTTGGCGAGGGCGATCTCGGCTCGGGCTCTGAGCAGGAACGCCGGCTCGCCGGCCATAAGCCCCACAGCCACGGCCGCCAGGTCCTCGGCCTCGTCCACGTCGCCGGCGGAGAGCGCCAGCGCAGAGCCGGCACAGAGGGCATCGACCATGCCGAATATCTCGGGTTCGCCGAGCGAGCGCCACTCGGCGACCACGTCGGCGACGAGCACGCTAGCGCCGGGCTCGGCGGCGGCAAAAGAGACGGCAGCCACGAGACTACGGGCGGCGAGGTCAGCGAAAAGTTTACGAGGACGGCGGCTCAGGTCGCGGGCGAGCACGAGCGCTCGCTCCCTCTCCCGGTGCAACACGAGCAGGCGGGCCACCTGACCGTCGACCATCTCTTCCCACGGGTCCACGACGCCCGGGGGACGAAGGTCACGGGCTCTGCTGATTTGCTGCTCGGTCCTATCTAAGTACCCACGCCCGGCGGCCCATATTCCCGCTTCGTACAACTCGAGGCGGTAGCACAAGTCGGGGCGCTCATCCCCGACGACGGCGCGAGCTCGTCGCAGCCAGCGTCGCCAATCCGGGTGCCGTACGTAGATAAGCGCCCGGCAGTAGTCCACGGCGCGGACCGCGTTGCCCTCGATAAACGAATCGGGGAGGGCGAGCAACCAGCGGCCGAGGGCCTGGCGCTGGCCGGCGGCGTACAGTTCGCCCATATGGGCGATGATCAGCTGGAAAGCGGCCTCGTGGTCCCGGCTGGCGACGGCCTGCTCGACCGCCTCCCTGTACCGCCCTTCAGACTCGTACCAGCGAGAAGCGACCAGGTGCTGGGCCGTTTGGCTGTCCGGCCCGGAAAGGGGCAGCTGGGCCCGCAGCACCTCGGCGAACAAGGGGTGGAACCGGTACACATCGGCCCGGTCTTGTAACGCGGTGATGAACACGTGGTGGCGGGCGAGGCG
>JASHVH010000087.1 GCA_030039575.1 Acidimicrobiales bacterium
CTCCCTCGAATTCACCCGCCGACAAGTCATGGTCCTCGACCGGGACCGCCAGCCGTCGGGCCGAAGGGTCCATCGACGGCCCCTTCGGCACCGCCCACGACCGGAACACTCCTCCGATCGCCAGCCGAAGGTCGAAATGCAGCCTGGTGGCGTCGTGGAGCTGGACGACGAAACGGCTCAACACGGCCCCTTCAGCCCCCAAAGGTGAAGCCGGTGGCCCTCGTCGACTTGGCCAGTCGGGGGGGGCCGCCTCTCAGGCGCTCCCCTGCCACCGGCCTGTCAACCGGCTCTATTGGCCGGGCCCCGCAGCATCGAGCGGTAACGGATGTTCTCCAGCATTACCTGGCGATTGAACCCTTCAACCAACTGGTCGCGCTGGCGGTGCATTTCGGTGGCGGTTATCTCACCGCGGCGGAACCGCTCGTAGCTGAGGTCGAGGGCAGCGTCCAACGCCGCCTCTTGCTCGCGCAGCCGTTCGAGCGTTGTCTTCAGCCTCTTCTTCGTGGCCACGGACGGGCCCGGCTTCGAAGGCCGGGCCTCCGCCGGCTCGTCGGCGTCGAGCGCCGGCTCCGGCACCGGCGGCGCCGGCGCCCGCGGCGGCAGGACTTCCTCTGCCTTCATGTAATAGTCCGCCGCCTTGTTGACCCCAACGGCCGCCAAATGGACGCGCTCAAGGCAGCGCTCCTGGCACTCCTCCTTCAAGCAATAGTCATAACCCAGCTCCACACGGCGGGGGTCGACGACATCACCACAATTCCTGCACTGCAACCAGGGCACTCCTCACTCGACTAAAAGCTTTCTAAGGAGTTAAACAGTTTACCGGGGGGCCCTGTTCCGGCGCCGCTTACGGGGCTACGGGGCCCCGGGCGCCGGCGCTCGGGCATGCCGTCGCCGGTCCGGGCGCTCACGCTGGACGTCCCGCGGCGGCTTGTCGGTCCGGAGCCCTTCAAAACGGGGGTGACGGAGCTTCCCGTCAGTCGTCCACTCCGAGAACACCACCTCGGCCACCAATTCTGGCCGCACCCAGTGCACCCCTCGCTCCGTCACTCGGCCCCGGGTGAACGGCGACCTGGCCGTCGCCAGCGCGTCCAGTTGCCGGCGCAGCGACACCAGAGTGGCCGTGGAAAAACCCGTACCCACCTTGCCCGCGTAAACGAAACCACCGTCCTCGTAGTAGCCGACCAGGAGGGCTCCGATCCCGACCCGGCTCCCGGCCGGGTCGGTAAACCCACCGACCACGAACTCTTGACCGAAGGAGCACTTGAACTTGAGCCAGTCGGGTGACCGCCGGGAGACATACGTTGACTCGGCCCGCTTGGCCACGAGGCCCTCCCACTCATGGGCGCAGGCGAACTGGAAATACTGTTCCCCGACGGCATTTCGGTGCTGCGTGAACCGCAACGCGTCACGATAACGCAGCGCTTGGCGCAACAACGTTTTTCGGTCACGGAGGGCCAAAGCGGTGGTGTCGTAACCGTCGAGGTAGAGCAGGTCGAAAATGTAATAGAACACGGCCACCGGGCTCCGCCGCGCCTCGTCTGCGTTGGTTATGCCCAGGCGCTGCTGCAACCGTTCGAAGCTGGTGCGGCTCCCCTCGAACGCCACCACCTCTCCGTCCACGACTACGTCGGGGGCGCCGCGCTCGTAAAGGCCGTCGACGATTTCGGGGTAAGTAGCGTTCAGGTGCTGTTCGCTCCTCGAAAGCAGGCGCACCTCGCCGCCCCGCCGGAACGCCAAGCACCGCTCTCCGTCCAGCTTGCGCTCGAAGATCCAGGCCGGGTCAGAGAAATAGTGGTCGGTAAGCGTGGCCAGCATGGGTGCTACCCAGTCCGGAGGTGGCGACGGCCGCAAACGGCTCCTGGGTGCGGTCGCAAGGCGGTCAAAAAAACCCGTCACGCCACCACCCGGTGCTACTCGACCCGATCACGCGAGCGCACAGTAGCATCCACCGGGCTCGTGCAGACTGTTCCGATGACCCCATCGGCGAAGTTCGTCCGCGACGCAGGAGACTTGGCCGGCCCGGCGGTGCTGGTACACGGGGGCGCCGGCACCTTCGAACGTCTGCAAGAGGAGGGCGCCAGGGCTCGGCTCGAAAACGCCCTCGGCGTGGCGTTGTCCGTCGGCTGGCGCGTCCTCGAAGACGGAGGGCCCGCTTGGCTGGCGGCCGTCGAGGCGGTGGCGTCACTGGAGGACAGCGGCCTGTTCAACGCCGGGCGGGGCTCCCGCCCGACAAGCGAGGGCCAGATCGAGACCGACGCCAGCGTGATGGACGGCGCTACGGGAGCCGCAGGGGCGGTTTGCGCCGCCACCTGGCCGGCGAACCCGGTCCGAGCGGCCTTAGCGGTGGCCGGCCTGACCCTCGGCGACGCCGGGACTAGTCCCCAGGTGCCCGAACAGCAGGTCCCCAAATCTCCG
The DNA here is from genome assembly GCA_030039575.1 of Acidimicrobiales bacterium. Lineage (GTDB taxonomy): Bacteria > Actinomycetota > Acidimicrobiia > Acidimicrobiales > Palsa-688 > Fen-671. Next base: position 2,416 of record JASHVH010000087.1, read on the forward strand.
GTCACTGGCGGCGGTACCAGCAGGGCCGCACCCGTCCCGGAGAGGCAAGGCCGGAGAGCGGGCAGGTGGCGCCCTTTGCTCCTCGCCGGGGCGGGGGCCGACCGGCTGGCCGAGGCGACCGGGCTGCCCCGGCTGACAAAGGCCACGCCGCCCTCCGCCGGCGCCGCCCGCCCATATGAGAAAAGCAGTCCCGGCACCGTGGGCGCAGTGGCCCTCGATGGTGCCGGCCATCTGGCGGCGGCCACTTCGACGGGCGGGCTGGAGGGACAGCCGCCCGGCCGGGTCGGGGACAGCGCCATTGTCGGCGCTGGCACGTGGGCGGACGACCGCACGGTAGCCGTGTCCGCCACCGGCGTGGGCGAGGCCTTCATCCTGGCCGGGTTCGCTCACCGCGTCGATTGGTTACTGCAGGACGGGCTGAGCCTGGACGACGCCCTCGCCGCCGCCCTCGACGAAGTCTCTTTCAACAATGGCAGCGGCGGCGCCATCGCCCTCACGCCGTCCGGTCGGTTCGCCACCATGTTCGGTACCGCCGCCATGGCCCGGGGGTGGAAAAACGCCGGCGGGCTGGTCGTGCGCATATAACGCTTATAAAAGGCGCCGGTGGTGCCCGGCGTCTAGCCGGCCTCCTCGTCGAGCCAGCTGGTCTCGGCGTAACCGGACATGGCGTCGAGTAGCGCACCTTCGCGCAGGCCCCACTCGCTCACGACGAAATGGCCGACCCGAAGCTCTTCGGCAATAGCCAGGAGGATGCACGCCCCGAGGGGCAGCACCGGGGCGCGCCGGGCCGGCATCCCGGGCAACTTCAGGCGCTGGCGGAGGTCGAGGTGAGCCAGGACATCGGCCAGGTCGGCCACCTGTGCTACCGCCAGTTCCACCTGGTTCACGCCCCAACCGGAGGCCGGTGCGTACCGGTGAGCCCTGGCCACCGCCAAGCGGGCTAAAGCACGGGCCGTGCCGCCGCTGACTATCGTCCTCGAGGCCACTCGTGGGTACCGGCCGAGGTCGGGGCCAGTGATTTCCAGTGCCTCACGAACGCGTTCGCGTACCTCTTTGCGTACGTCACGGTCGAGGTGTTCTCGCACGCGCAGTTCACCTTCAAGCCTGGTAGGGCCGACGGGGGCGCTGGCGGCCAAATAGATGTCGTAGCAGTTGCCTACGGCTACTTCGAAGCTCCCGCCGCCAAGGTCGATACCCAACGTCGGGCCCTCGCCAACATAGACACCGGCCCTTTGGCCGAGAAAGCACAGCCGCGCCTCCTGCGCGCCGTCGAGCACGCGGATGGGCACGCCGAGCGCGTGCTCGATCGACGCCACCACCTCGGTCCCATTGGCCGCGTCGCGCAAGGCGGCGGTGGCCAGTGGCACCACCACGTCGGGGTTGGCCCGGTCGAGGGCTCGTCGCATGGTCTTGGCCGCGGCGACCGCCGCCTTGGCCCGCCCCGGCGAGATCCAGCCAGTGGAGCCAACCTCGAGGCCCAAGTTGAGCAGCGATTGGCGCTTCAGCACCGGTCTCAAGCCCCGATGGACCTTTTCGCAAACCAGTAACCGGAACGAGCTACTGCCCAGGTCCAACACCGCGCCGCGGGTCACTTGCCCCGACACTACCTGGCCGTCCTGGCGAACTCGTGCATTTGACCAAGCCCACCCCGGCGCGCACGGGGCACTCCCAGTCCAGTTGTTGGCCGGCAAAATCCAGCGTCCGGCCGCGGCACGTCGCGGCAGCGAGAACCGTTCTAAGGAGCCCCACTTGCCAGTACAGTCCCCGTGGCCGTACGCAGGTAAGGGGCCAAGTCCCCCTTCTCGCCGACCGCCAAACCCTCGAGGCCGAGCCATTGGCGCAGCCGGTGCAGCTCGGCCACAGCGGCTTCAGCCACGGGGCCGCCAGCTTTTCCTGGCTCGGCAAAAGCGGCGACCACCAGCAGGGTCCTGTTCTTGCGGTCGGCCTTCAGGTCGAAACGGCCCACGAGCTCGTCGCCCCATAACAACGGCATTACATAATAACCGTGAGTACGGTGAGGACCGGGGACGTAAATCTCGATGCGGTAATGAAATTGGAATAACCGCTGCGTGCGCGCTCTCGTCCATATCAGCGAATCGAAGGGGGAAATTAACGTCGCCTCGCGACGACGGGGGGCTGATAGGACCGCGTCTGCCACCACGTAGGCCGGTTGCGGCCAGCCTTCCACCGAAACCTTCGACAACCGCCCGTCCTCGACCAGCTCGGCGACGCGAGGCCGGGCCGCCGGCACGCGCAGCCAGAAATAATCGGCCAGGTCGGCTACGGTCGCCACCCCCAGGCACCGACCAGCTAACGCCATCAACTCGCGCTGGGCGTCCTCGGGCGACGGCGTGGGTAATGCGAGCACCTCTGGCGGCACCACCCGTTCTGTGAGGTCGTACACCCGCTCGAAGTTCGTCCCCCGCCAGGCGGCCAGGACCCCGTCGCCAAAGAGGAGTTCGAGCGCCACTCGCCCGAGGCTGCGCCGGTCCCACCACTCCCCCGTCCGGCGGCGAGGCTCCGACAACTGTGAGGCGGCCAACGGGCCCCGGTCCGTCACCTCGGTGAGCACCGCCGCCATGTAGCCGGCGTGGGCTACCCGCCAAGCGCGGCGGCGCTCCTTGGCGCCCACGTTGTCGAGCAGATCATGACGGGAGCGCTCCATGCGCCAGCGGAACAGGGGTTGCAGCTCCATGGGGAGCAATGAGGCGGCGTGGCCCCAGTACTCGAACCAGTGCCCTCCCGGGCCGCTGAGAGCCCGCAAGGAAGCCGGGTCATAGCTTCCCAGCCGGCTGAACGGGACCAGGAACTGCGTGCGTTCCAGCACGTTGACGGCGTCCAGCTGGATCGTGCCGACCCGGCTCATGAGCCCGCGCAGTTGCTTGCCGCCGGGACGTCTCCCATTAGCACTGGGCCGCGGGCGGGCGAGGCCTTGGCCGGCAACGGCTAGCCGTCGGGCTTCGCGGATGGAAAGCTGAGCACGGGCGTGCACCGGAAGGCAGCGTAGCTTTCGCCAGGTGCCCGGTTAGACTTGGGCACAGATGATCAGGAGGTAGGACATGGACGACGACTTCGAGAACCGGGCCAAGCAGGCGGCCGGTACTGCCGGCACCTTTGCGGGCGCTATGTCGGGAGCTCGTCTGTTGGGTTCTTTCGTGCCGATCCCCTTCGTGGGGCCGGTCGTGGGGGCCGTGGTTGGAGGGGTGGTGGGCGGCGAGGTAGGCCGCCGGCTCGGGAAGGCCGTTGTCGAAGGCGGCAATGCCTTTGTGAAGACCCTGTTCTCTCCCGCCTCCTGAAAGTGCCGGCGCCAACCAGGCGCCCACCAACCTCGCTCGGCTGGGCGTTTGGGGCGCCAGCCAGCTGGTACGGTCCCGCGCGTAAGAGCCGTTGGGTTTTTGCGTCAATAAAACCAAGCCACAAAGCCGGGCCCACTCTGGTCGCCTAAACGGGTCGTTCTGGGTGCGCTCCGGCGCACTGGTCGCGTTTTGAGCAAAAAATCCGTCGAAACCGCAACGAGAACCGTCTCTTGCCCCCGGAACGACGAGGCGGCTATCGCGCGAGCCGAAGGTGTACCGCTTTCTGGGCCTCTGGGCGCCGGCGTCTACCGCCTTCTCGGTGCCGCCGGCTGGCTGGGGAGGGACCGCCAAGACGTCGTCAACGGAGTGGTCGGGCCCGGAGAACCTGCTAGGGCGTGAAGGCCACTGCCGCCTCGGGCGTAGCGACGTGGAAGCTGAAGCTCTCCTCCAGGTAGAGCCGCACCACTTCGCTGTCGTGCGAGTCGTAGCCGATCGATAGGTCCTCGCCGGAGTCGAGGAGAAAATCGCCACCCCTCAGGCTCACCACTATCGCCCCGTCGACACCGGGCGCCCAGACGATGGGCCCCTCCAGGATTTTGCGCAGGTGTTCGAACAGTGGGTAGCCGCCATGTTCGGCCGTCTCCACCACCCTCCGGTACTGGTCTCGCCCCAGCGCCAGCCCGTACGGCCCGCTGATGCCGTTCCCGAGCAACAAGTCGATGGCGTTCGCCACTTGGCGGGGGTAGCCGCTCGGGCTCTCGCCCAGCCTCGCCTTCTCGTAAGGCGAGGCCTCAGAAATCCCGGTGGCCACGTTTTGCCAGCCATGGAAGACGGCGACGTTCTCCGTTACCGCCACCTGGTGCGCGGCTTGGTCAAGCGGGCCCAGGTCGGTGTCATCGGCACCCCGGTCGGCGTCCCTGAGTTGCTCCCGGGACAGCTCGAAATCGGCTCGCACCTCGACCAGAGGAAGGACGCGCCGCTGGAACCCGATAACCCCGTCCCCTTCCCCTGGTGCCACCCCGAGCTCGGCCGTATGGCCGAGGTTCGTGGCCGAGTACTCCCACCCGTGCGGGCCCGAAAAGTCGACGAGCTTGCGAGCGGCCAGCGCGGGCAGCGAACGCTGCCGCGCCTCGTCGTCGAGGAGCTTCCACCCCGCGTCGGATATGGGTGCGTGCGAGCGGAGCAGGTGGTTCATTTCGTGGCTCCTTTCAGGCTGCCGATACCGAGCGACCCCTCCTCATTATCGGCCACCGGTGTGGTGGTCGCACTCACACTGGCTGGCGCCCCGGCTGCCGGAGGGTCGTCGAGAAAGGCAGCGGTCGGGACGAAGAAAAGGGCCCCGGTAAGAGGGGTCGAGAATTCGAGGATCCGGTCGGTGTTGCCAGGTGGGTTACCGATGAACATGTTGGTCAACATTTCCTCGATGATGTCGGGGTTATGAGCGTAGGCAATGTAATAAGTGCCGAACTCACCCGCCCCCACGTTGCCAAAGGGCATATTGGCCCGCAGGATCTGGTGCTGCACGCCGTTGTCGTCGATAACCGTGTTCAGGGCCACGTGCGAATTGACCGGCTTCACGTCGTCAGCCATTTCTATGTCCTCGAGCTTGGAGCGCCCGATAACCCGCTCCTGTTCCTCGACCGCCAATGCGTCCCAAGTGGCCAGGTCGTGGACGTACTTCTGGACTATGACGTAGCTGCCGCCTGCAAAGGCGGGGTCCTCGTCGCCGATCAAGGCTGCGGCCGACGCCGCCTGACCGGTCGGGTTCTCCGTGCCGTCGACGAAGCCCAACAGGTCACGTTCGTCGAAGAACTTGAACCCGTGTACCTCGTCGACCACTTGCGCTATGCCGGCCAGCCGGTCCATCAGTCGTTGCGCCAGGTCGAAGCAAAAGTCGAAGCGGTGCGCCCGGATGTGGAACAGCAGGTCGCCCGGCGTCGCCACCGCCGTGTGCCGGGGCCCGTTGAGTTGGACGAACGGGTGCAGCCCGGCCGGACGCGGCGAGCCGAACAGCCTGTCCCACAACGCCGAGCCCAGGCCCACGACGCAGGTCAGCCCGGCCGGCAGGCTGCGGAAGCCGACGGACCGCACCAGCCCGGAGACGTCCGCTAACAAGTCACGGACGTCGTCTTCGTGCCCGGGGCCTACGGTCAGGACGAGGAAGATGGCCGCCTCGGTTAGAGGGGTCAAGACGGCCTGGGGCTCGGGGCTGCCATCGCTAGCCATCGGGACCACCACCTCCTCCTGGTCTCGGGTCACCCACGCGAGCCTCTCCGCACAGTAGCCAATGGCGGTCGGTTACTTCCTAACCGGGGCCGGCATGCGAAACTTCTTCCGGTGGAGGGCGATTACCCCCAGGATCTGTTAGCCCGGGAACCCGCCCCTCCCTATGAGGGGGAGGGCCCGTTCGCCCTCTGGCATTTCAGCGAGAACCCGTCTTTGCGCCGCTTCCGGCCGCACACGCCGGCCACGAACCCTGACGCCCCGCCGGCAGTCTGGGCCGTCGATACTCGCCATGCGCCGATGTTCTGGTTCCCCCGGGACTGCCCACGAGGTTGCATCTGGCCGGTCTCGACGACGACGACGGAAGACCGGGAACGGTTCTTCGGCCAGAGCGCCGCCAGCCGCGTCCATGTGATCGAAAGCGATTGGCTCGGGCGAATGCGGGATTGCCGGCTCTACGCCTACCGGTTCCCCGTGGACGACTTCACGCCCCACGCCGTGGGGGGCTACTGGGTGGCACGCGCAACCGTGGAGGCGACAGAACGAGCCAGCGTCGACGACCTGCTCGGGCAGCATGCAAGGGCGCGAATAGAACTCAGGGTCACCCCCTCGATATGGCCTTTCTGGCGCCAGGTAGCCGGCTCGACCGTCGAGTTCAGCGGTTGCCGTTTGCACAACGCTGCCCCTCATCCCGGCCGGTCCACCGACGGTCCAGGGACCACCTGACCGCCTCTCAGTGGAAGACGGGCGTGGACGGACCGGTTGCGCTTCTTGCGGCGCCAGGCGACCGCGGTCGTGCTCAGGTGCCCTCAAATGAGGTGCTTGCGCACCCAGTTGGCGATCACTTCGATCATGAGCACGACGGCGAAGGTGACGATAATGATGGCGCCGGTAGTGCGGTAGGCGAGGACGCTGACGCTCTGCTGAAGGAGGAACCCTATCCCCCCGCCACCGACTATCCCGAGGATCGTAGAGGAACGGAAATTGACGTCGAGGACATATAGGCCGTTACCGATGAGCATCGGCGTGGTAGGCAGGATCACAGAAGTTGCCGTCTCCTGTACCTTCGTGGCCCCGACTGAGAGCACGGCCTCCCTGGGCATCTGCGGGACCTCCTCCAGCCCGTCGGCCACCAGTTTGGCCACGAACCCGATGGTGCCCACAGTCAGCGCCATGGTGCCCGCCACGAGGCCGAGGCCCACCGCCACTATAAAAACGATGGCCAGGATCAGCTCGGGGACGGCCCGTAGGACCACCAGGAACAGGCGGGTCGTCCGCGCTACCCACGGCCTGGACACGTTCCGGGCGGCCAGCAAGCCAATTGGGACGGCGAAGAAGTAGCCGGCGGAAGTGGCGATGACGGCTACCGCCAGTGACTGGAGCGCCCCGACCGACAGGGCACTGCCACCGCTCTGGAAGTTCGGCGGGAAGTACAGCACTATGGTGCGCCAGATCGCCGGTAAGGCCAAGAACGCCTGCCAGGGCGTCGTCTTGGTCACGACGAAGGCGGCGGCCACGGCCACGATGGCACCGGCCAAGAAGGAAAAACGTTGTATGCGCAAATGTGTCCAGGGAGGCCGTACCGTTTCCCGGTTGAAACCGCCAGACTTGACGAGGTCGGGTGCAGCGGCCGGCTTGGGGGGCAGGATGCGGGCCACGAGGCGGTCCGCCGGCCGGGGCCGGCTGGCCCAGCGCAACCACCACGGGTTTGAGGTCGGGCCGGGGGAGGCCGTCCCCCCGCTGACCGGGATGGCCTCCATCCCGATCAGGGACCGGCGGATGACCGCGGCCACCATTTCCATGCTCACAATAAGGACGAACATGACGATCACGATGCCCATGGCCGCCCTGAACTGGAGCTCCCCCATGTACTCGTTGAGCAGGAACCCGATCCCCCCGGCGCCCACGTAGCCAAGGATGACGGAGCTGCGGAGGTTGATGTCCAGCCGGTAAAGCGCGATGGAAGCAAAGGAGGGCAAAACCTGTGGCACCACGCCGGTTGTCACCTGCTGCCACCGGGTCGCCCCGGTGGACTTGACCGCCTCAGTGGGCCCGGGAGCAACTTGCTCTATCGATTCGGCATAAAGCTTGCCCAGCATGCCGACCGAATGGCAGGCCAGCGCCAAGACGCCGGGGAGGACGCCGATCCCGATGGCCTCCACGAAGATTATGGCAAAGACAAGGTCCGGGATCGACCGGCAAGCGACGATGATGGCCCGCGCCACCCAGCGCACGGCGGGGTGCAGGGTGGTATTGCGGGCCGCCATCAGACCAACCGGTACAGACAAGACGAAGGCGAAGGCGGTGCCGAGTACGGCGATGCCGAGGGTTATCACGGCCTCGTTGACCGTCTGAGCAAAGTTCACGAACTGGGGAGGAAAGTTTTGCGCCAGGAAATGGACTATGTTGCCTACGCCCGTGAACAGGGTGAGGAACGTCATCTGGATGTAGCGCCAGCTAAAGATGAAAACGCCGAGCCAGACCAGCAGGAGCACGGTAAACCCGGTCCGCTGCTTGGTCCATGGCGGGTGTACCCGGGCCCGCCCGGGGACGGGCCAAGAGGCGACGGCCATCAGGCTTCCAGGCCCGTACCCGGTCCCACCACCGCCCGGAGGCCTATCCTGCCAGCGCCGTGGTGAAGGCGTTCGCCGGCGCCGGCGGCCCGTCCATTTTGCCCTCGGCTACACGACGGTAAATCTCGCTCAGACGTTGCTCGTTCATTTCGTCTGGCTTGGCATCGGCCACCACCCGCCCGTCACGCAGCCCTATCAAACGGTCGGCCCAGCCTCGGGCCAGTTCCACCTGGTGCAAACTGGCAATAACCGTGAGGTTGTCCTCCCGGCTGATGCGCAGCATCAGTTCCATCACGGCCGCCGACGACTCCGGGTCCAACGATGCCACCGGCTCATCCGCCAGGAGCAGGACCGGCCGCTGCATGAGGGCGCGGGCAATAGCCACCCGCTGTTGTTGCCCCCCGGACAGTGTGTCCGCCCGCTGGAAGGCGCGGTCGGCCAGGCCCACCCGCTCCAGGTGACCGATTGCCTCGAGCCGGAGCCGGCGCGGGTAAGAGAGCACCCCGAAGCGCGGGTACTTTACCCGCCCAAGCGCCCCCGCCAGGACGTTCTCCAGCACACAGATCCGCCCGACCAACCCGAACTGCTGGAAAATGAACCCTACCTGACGGCGCAAAGTGCGCAGGTGTTCGCTGTTGGCGCTCGTGACTTCGCAACCGAGCACTTTCACCCGGCCTTCGCTCGGTGTCACCAGGCCGTTGAAACTCCGAAGCAGGGTGGACTTGCCGGAGCCGGAAAGCCCCAAAACGGCGAGCATTTGCCCGGCCGGCACAGCCAGGTCGACGCTGTCCAACGCCAGCGTGCTCCCGAACCGCTTTGACAACCGCTCGCACTGGACCACCGCTTCGGTGGTCCAGCGCGAGCCGGCGTCCTCAGGAGTTCCTGGAGAGAGCCGGGCGGCGCCGAGCCTGGGCGTCTCGCCGGAATGCCCCATTACCCCTTGCCTCTATTGTGCCTCAAGAGATCTTGCAAGATGGCGATTTGGTCACCTTGCAGATTTGGGTCACCTGGGCGTAATTGGCCACCGAGGGTGGGGCGTACCCCCAGGTGCCCTCGGACTCGTTGGTGCACGCCGCCTGTGAGCTGCAATAGCCATGGGCCGCCTCGTACGCCGAGTTGCCGTCGTTGTCAAGGACGCTTTCGATGGCCGTGACCAGCGAGGCGGGCAAGGTCGTGCTTACAGCGACGGGGCTCCCGGGGATCTCCGGGGATACCCAGACCGTTTTCAGGTCGGCGCGAGGGATGTGGTTTTGGGTGAACACGGGCGCTTCATCAAGGTTGTTGGTGAAGCCGGCCTGGCACTCGCCCTTGGCCACATCGAGCGGCGCAGTGGTGTCTGTGCCGGCGAAGATAGGAGTAATGCCGGTCTTAGGATTGACGCCGGCTTCGATGAGCCCGTACGACGGGTACAGGTAGCCTGAGGTCGACGCCGGGTCGGAGAAGCACACCTTCTTGCCGGCAAAGTCCTTTATGGAGGTGATGCCCGGGTTTAGCTTGGGGTTCACCACGCCCCAGCTCCAGTACCCGCCATCAGTGTGCGGGGCGCTGATGACGACCCCGATGTTCTTGATTTTCACGCCCTGGTTGAGGGCGATCACGTATGAGAACGGCCCATACTCGACGAGCTGAGCCTTGCCTGCCTCTTGCGCCTCGATGTCGGCCGCGTAGCTGGTACCGATGTAGACCTTCAAGGTCAACCCCAATTTGGCCTTGAACACGTCTTGGAGCGGGACCAGGCTGGCCTGCAGGGAGGTAGCGTCCTCGGCTCCGACAGAACCGAAGACGAGTGAGGTAGGCCAACTGGAATTGACAGGGTTGACATTTGACGCCGCCGCCGTAACCGGCGTAGCCGCCACCAAACCGAGGGCAAGGGGCACCGACGCCAGCAAGCAGCACCGGGCCAGATGCTTACGGTTTCGCGTGGAGAAACTCTTCATAATTGTTCTCCTTTCTCGCGCAAAGAGCGTCGTTTTCTAAGAGTTCTTTTGAGATCTCGTAAATTGTCCAATGATGACTTCTGACGCGATGGACTCTAATAAAAGCGCATTAATCCGCAATGACATTCGAGAAAACGGGCGACGCTAATTGGGTGAAGCGTGGGTATCTTCCGTCCGAGCCGCTTATCGGGCTCGGACGGTTGGAAGCGCGGACGGCCGGCCAAGCCCCGTCCAGGTCGACCAAGACGAAGTCGGCGCGAAGGCCCGGTTCGAGGCGGCCCCGGTCGGCCAGGCCGACGACCTCGGCGGCGCCGGCGGTCACCAGGCTCACGGCATCGGGAAGGGGACAAACGCCCCGGTCCACCAGCGCGAAAACGGCCGCCAGGAGGCTGGCCGGGAGGTAATCCGAAGCGAGGCTGGTGCAAAAGCCGGCGCCCACCATTTCCTCGGCAGAGACATTGCCGGAATGCGAGGCCCGCCGCATAACGTTGGGCGCTCCCATTACCACCGGCATGCCGAGCTCCCGGGCCTGTTTGGCCGCCTCGACGGTGACGGGGAACTCGGCGACGGCGGCGCCCCAAGCGTGGGCGAACCGGACGGCTTCGGCATCGTCGGCGTCGTGGGCCAGGACCCGAGCCGCCCCTTCGCTGACCAGCGCGCTTAGTTTCTGCCGGTTTGCCACCAGTGCCGGCATCCTCGCTTCTGCGGAAGCCATCCGCTTGGCCAGAAAGCTGTCAACGTCCTCCCCCGGCGGCAGGTCCTGGGGCCCAATGGCCGCTTTGAACTGCTCGATATCGCGGTACTGGCCCTGGCCCGGGGTGTGGTCCTCGAACGACATTAGAGGGGCGTCACCCGAGTCCTGGCCAAAACTCAGGAGGTTGAGGGCCTCCTCGAGCCCGGCGTGGCTGCGGGCCCCGATCCGGTAGAGGATCCGGTGGTCCAGTGGGGCCGCCTCTTGCCTGCGCTGGGCAATGACACCCGTCACCCGTACGGCCAGGTCGATCGTTCGCTCCTGGTACGTCTCACCAAAATGGACGCCCTGGCACGCCGTCGTCACCCCGGCGGCCGCAAACCGACCTTCGAGGCAGCGCAGTGCGAAGCTGACGTCGAGTTCAGCCGTGCGCCGGGGGAACACCTCCCGCTCGAGGGCGTCGCAATGGGTGTCGATCAACCCGGGGAGGCACATGGCCCCGTGGCCGTCAATGGCGCCCCGGTACGAGCGGTCTTCCTCGACAGACAGGATCGTCCCGTCCTCATAGGCCAGCGTGGCGTCTTCTGCGATACGCCCCGGCAGGACAGCCCGCACGTTGCTCACGAGGTTCACGCTCATTCACGCCACCCCTTTCCCCGGGCTCCCGGTGCGGCCGATCACCTTTTCAGTTGGCCCGTCTTCCATGACCCGGCCCGCTTCGAGGTAGACGACCCGGGTAGCAAGCCGCCGCACCGCGTCCATGTCATGGAAAATGCTGAACACCGCCGTCCCGGTGGCTGCGATGCCCTCGACGAGCGCCAATACGGCCTCGCTATTTTCCGCGTCCAGGGACGACACCGGTTCGTCGAGCAATAAGAGGCGGGGCGGCCGGATCGTGCCGGCGGCCAGGTTGACCCGCTGTTGCTCACCCCCGGAGAGCAGGACCGGGTAAGTGCCCCACAGGCTTTCCGCCACCCGGGCGGCGGACAGAGCGGCCTTGGACGCCTCCACCGCCTCGGTACCGGTCATCCCGCCCCGAGTGGCCGCTCGGGCCACGATGTCGAGCACCGAGCGGCGGGGCTCGGAGCGCAGGAACTGGCTGACATAGCCCATGTCCTCGTCCCTCACGTCGCCCATTTCGTCGTCGCTCAGACGGGTGAGGTCGACCACCTGGTCGCCGGCGCGGTGCAAGAGCACCTGGCCGGCGGTAGGCCGGCAGCTGCGCCACACGCAACGCAATAGCGTCGATTTCCCGGCCCCGCTGGGCCCGACCAGCACCACATGCTCGCCTGGCGCCACGTCCACGCTCACATCATCGAGGGCGACGACGCGCCGCCGGATGGCGTGCACGACGAACTCCTTGCGCAGCCCCCGGACGGAGAGTAAGGGCCCCATCAGCCTCTCGACGCCGCCACCAATTGCTGGCTGTACGGGTGCTGGGGGTCTTCCAGTAACTGGTCGGTGAGACCCGTCTCCACCACCCGCCCTTCGTGCATCACGATGGCCCGCCGGGCCAGCATTGCTACCACGGCGAAGTCGTGGCTGACCACCAAAGCCGTAACCTGGCTCTCCTCCAGGATGCCCCGGATCAAGTCGAGCACCCCGGCCGCCACTGATGCGTCAAGGCTCGTAGTCGGTTCGTCGAGCAAGAGCACGCTTGGGTTGTTGGCCACCGCTTTGGCTAGCTGTACCCGCTGGCGCATGCCGCCCGAGAAGGTGGAAACGGGGTCGTCCATGCGGCCGAGGGGTACGTCCATGCGGCCCAGAAGGTCGGCCGCTCGCCTCCGCAATGCGCCGAAATTGCGCCAGCCGGCGGCCGTCAACCGTTCCGCCACATTGCCTCCTGCGGTTATCCGGAGGTCAAGGCCTTCGCTCGGGTCCTGATAAACCAGGGATAAAGTGCCGACCCGCAATTTGCGTCGCTCGGTGGGCGTCAGGCCGAACAAGTCCTGGGCGTCCCCGGCCGCGTCCCGCAGTTCCGCCGCCCCCGAACTGGCGGCCACGTCGCCGGCAATACAGCGTAAAACAGTGGACTTTCCCGAGCCGGATTCTCCGATAATGCCCAGCGCTTCGCCGCGGCCGACGTCGAAGCTGACCGACTCGCAGGCCAGGACCCGTCCGTACCATTTGGTCAGGTTGGCCACCCGAAGGCCCAAGTCACGCACGACGGTCACGCATGGCTCGGGCTTTGCGCCAGTTCCGGGGCACCACCACCTGGTTGGCGCTGCCGCTCACACCAGTCGGTGTCGCTGCACACCCAGGCCTGGCGCTCGGGGACTTCGATCAGGTACGCCTCGGTCGCCCCGCACAAAACGCACGCCGCCCCTTCGGTCCGCTCCACCTCGAACGCGACGTCTTCGAAGGTCAGCGGCTCCACCTTGGTGTGCGGGGGCACCGCGTAGACCCGTTTCTCCCGCCCGGCCCCGAAGAGGAAAAGCACTTCGGAACCGTCGAGTTTGGGCACGTCCCACCGCGGTACCGGTGTGGTGGCCATCACGTAACGCCCGTTGACGAGCACCGGGTAACCCGTCGTCCTGGTGATGACGCCGTTGCGCACCAGGTCCTCGTAAAGGCTCACCCACATACGGCTGTAATCCGCCTCAGCGTGCATGCGGCCGAGTTCGCGCATGTCGCGTTCCACACCTCTTAATGGCTCGGGCACCGGCACCTGCAGGACCAGGATCTGGTGCGCGCCCATCGGGCCCTCCGGGATCCGGTGCCGGGTCTGGATAATCGTCGCCTCCCGGGCGTCGGTGGTCCAGTCCACTCCGGTCGTCGACACGACCAGGCGGCGCAGGTTGGCCGCGTTGACCCCGGCGTCGTCACCCTGGTCGATCACTTTCAACACGTCGGTAGCGCCGATGACAGCCAGCGTCACCTGGAGGCCACCAGAGCCCCAGCCTCGGGCCACGGGCATTTCCCGGCTGGCAAAGGGGACTTGATAACCCGGCACGGCCACCGCCGTAAGGATGGCCCGCCGGATCTCGCGTTTGGACGACTCGTCGAGGTAGCCGAACTCCTCCGGGGCGTTCGCTTCCACCAGGTCCCTGACGCTCATTCGGTTGCCCCTAGAGGTAAGACGGGGCTCCCGGCGGGCTGGGCATCGGCGCAATCGCCACCCGCGGTCGAGCCGGCCAGGGGGCCGGCCGCTGGAGCCGGTCCCGGCTGAGGCGAGCCCGTTCGGGCCCGGCCGTTCACGGGAGACGCCGCTCGCACCGCCCTTTTTCGGTCCACCATCGAACGGAAAGTCACGTAATGGGGAAGTTTCAGGTGCTCCAGGAACCCTGAAGCGTCCAGGCCGTCGGTGGTCATGATGACG
>JASHVH010000088.1 GCA_030039575.1 Acidimicrobiales bacterium
AAACGTCCCCAGGTTGTCATAAGCCGACGCATGCTCCGCTCCAGGCTTCCCTCTTGCCTCCTCGATTAGGGCCTGGGCACGGAGCACGTCCGTGTCATAGACGGCAGCAAGCTCGGCGTCATGACGGGATAGGACGGCCGGGACGTGACGGTTGCGCGCCACCCAACCCGCTCCTGCAATGCCGACACGAAGGCGACGCCTTACCATTTCGTCAACTCCGGACCACGATGGGCCACCTGGCCACATTCGGCCAGCCGGCATCCCCCAGTGGTGAGCCCCCCACGGCGACGAAAAGGAGGGCCGCCGCCTCGGCTGTCAGCCAGGCGGGAGTGAAACGCACCCGATCGGCCGCCACGCCGCCACGCAACCGAGCCGCGGCCGAGCCGGTCCCCTGCTCTTCGTCACCAGCTCGGCTAACCGACAGCGGACTAGCTCTGCTAACCGGCAGTGACGCATTGGCTGAAGTAGACGATGACCGACGACCCGGTCGTCCCGGTGTGGGCAACGGTGGTGTTGCCTCGGACGACCTGCGGCGTCGCTGAAGCCACGGGAGCTACGGTGACGAAGGAGTGGCGCCCCTTTAACACGGCGGCAGCCTCGTCCCGGAGATGATTGCTCGCGACGCTACACACGAAAGAGGACTCGAAATACATAGCGATTTCCTCCTGGGTCGCCACATGTCTTGAATGTCCTGGTTCGCCCGGCAGTGGGCCTAGAAGTGCGATATAACCACCGTTGCGTGTCCCCGGCATCGCAAAGGCGTCGCAGGAGCGTCCAACGCTTGGCCTCGCAGCGCGACGCGCCCGACGCGGCTACGTCACGCAGAAAGCCACGGTGACGGAACGGCGCCGCAACACCACAGGCCGCACAATGGCTCTGCGCACGTTGATACCGGCGTGCGGAAACCCATCTAGCATCCTTGATGCGCAGCCAAAGGAGTACCACAAAATGAACGACATCACCTTCGCGGAACTCGATGCCGACCTGCTTCCCGAGCGCCAGACCATGTTCCTGAACTTCACGACCGTTTTGGCGAGCAACAGCGCCAGCGCCGTGCAGGCCCTTACGGCTCTCTCGCTGAACAACGCGAGCGCCACCCAGGTCATCCTGGCCAATTCGTAGTCTCGACCAAACTTCTCTGGTCCACTCGGATTACTTTTAGCAGTGTGGTGGGGGCGCCTGGCCGCCCCCACCACACTGTCGCGTAGATGCGTCGCGGACGCGTCCAACGCCGGGGTTCGGGGCGCGACGCGCCCGAGGCGGCTAGGTCACGGAGAAAGCCACGCTGACGGAACGCCGCCGCAACACCCCGGGCCGCACAATGGCTCTGCGCACGTTGATACCGGCGTGCGGGAACCCATCTAGCATCCTTGATGCGCAGCAAAGGAGTACCACAAAATGACCAACGACATCACCTTCGCCGAACTCGATGCCGACCTGCTCCCCGAGCGCCAGACCATGTTCCTGAACTTCACGACCGTTTTGGCGTGGAACAGCGCTAGCGCCGTGCAGGCTCTGACGTTTGCCTCGGTCAACAACGCGTCCGCCACCCAGGTCATCATCGCCACTTCGTAGTCTCGACGAGACTTCTCTGGGCCACTCGGCCCACTTTTAGCAATGTGGTGGGAGCGCCTGGCCGCCCCACCACATTGGCGCGTTCCGAATGTACTTACCACTACCTCGGCGGGGTTTGGCGGCGCCGGTAAACCGGCGGTGGCAGGGCGGGCTGGCGGACAGCAGCTCCTCGGTAAGCCCTGTGGCCGGCCGCACTCCTGACGCTTGGCCCGCGGCCGCCTACCAGCGAGCTGGCCGAACTACTGAAACGAAGGGGGCCGTTCTTGGTTGACCTGGCGCAAGAGCGGGATCATTAGCTCGAGCTTCAGCCACTCAGGCGCGCTCAGCGCGGCGCCCTCATTTGCTCGCCGGGCAACCCCGGCGGCCCCTCACACCGGCGGCATCGTGATGCGCCGAGGAGCCGTTTCAGTCAACGCACATGTGGCCTGGCTTGTACCGGCCCCCAGGATGACGACCGACGGCAACCGACCAGGGCCCGATGGCTACCGACCAGGACGGGTGGGCGGTTGCCGAAGGCGAAGGCTTGGCCAGCAGTTGCTTTGCACGAGACACCAAAAGCATAAGCATGCGTAATGCCAGCAACGCTATGCCGACGAAAGGTAGCACGAGTAGCAAGAGCGCTATTACTGCCAGTAATACTTCGACCACCTGCAGGTTCACCAGGCTATGCCACAGCTTCGTCAGGTCCTTGAACGCCCCGTGCCAGGATGCATCGGCCAACCTGGGCAGCCGCCATACCAACATCCCGAGAAGGAAACAGAGCAAAGGCACGATCGTGAACGCCCAGACCCGCACGAACAACTTCGCCTTCGGGCGCAGCTCTGCATGGCGAGCATCGGCCCGCTTGTTTTTGGACTTGATGGAGTGGGCGCCGCGGTCGCGCCGCCCGGTCCCCCGAAGAGTAGGGGCGATCTGGTTGAACAGGTCCGGGACGCCGACCAGGTCGCTCATTGCGAAATAGCCGTCAAGCCGTCCGAACGGCAGGAGTTGCTCCAGCATCCCGAGCTGCATCAAAAATGCCACAACGAGGGCTACAGACGACCCTGTCCGCCAAGCATAGATGCCTGAGCCCAGCACGAAGATAGCACTGAAGTAGAGCCCGCCGAGGTCGACGCGCAACCTGGCGGTGCGGCCCAACCGGTAAGAATCGTTTACGTTCGTGAAGAACGCAGGCATGATCATGTATATGCCCACGCCGATCCGTCCTGGCCGCGCGCCCCGGTAGGAGCACGCTGCCGCATGGCCCAGCTCATGGAAGAGCGCCCCTGCCATGTAGACGGCAAACGCGCCCAGGAGCAGTCCAGGATGGGACAGCAGGGCGACAAGTGAGCCAGTCAGGCTGTGGTGAGCCAGAAGCTCTACGTCGATCAGGACAAAGCCCAGTAAAACAGCAATTACAACGGGTGTGAAAAACAAAGGAGCCAGGATCCTGGCCAAGACGACTACGGCGCGAGGCGGCACGATGGTGCCGCGCAGCCCGAGGCTGAGGAGCGCCGGGCCCGCATTCGGCGCCGCCGCCGCGGCGGCCCCGTCTCCCTCCACGACCCCGAGGGGTCGTAACTTCTTTTCGATGAGGAAGGCGAGGCCCGATGGGTCGAGCCGCCGGCCGAGGTCCTCGCTCACCTGCGCCGCTATTTCTGCGATTGTTTGCCTGCCATCGATGCGGTTCGCGACCGCGTACACGACAGGCGACACCATCAGCATCCGGCCGTCGCTCCGTCCCAGGAGGTAGCTGTCGGTCGCGAACCCCGAGCCCTGGTACGCACCGAGAAGCCTGGTGCCGGCAGCAAGGCGCGGCACCATTGAATGTTGCTCCTCCGAATGTTGCTCCTCTTCCCTGCTCGAAGGCGGGCTTTCAGTCGGTGCTTTACCTGGAGAGAGGACGTCTCGCTCATCGCCGGCCCTAGCGACCGTCTCGCTTCGCCCGGTCACCATGACATCGCTCATCTGTCTACCCCTTAAACGTGATGCGAGCGCGCCCTCTCAAGCGCCCAATGCCTGCTCATAAGGGTAAAACTGTTCCTGTGACGCCCGCGTCGCTCAACCGTCGCCCACGCGTCGCGAGAAGTCGGCCAACTACGCGGAGTGTTCGACCACACCCCCGCAATCGGCAAAAACGGCTGTGACGACCAACGCTCTTCCTGCGTTTGCTATTTTCCCGTCCAAGGACGACGGAGTCTGACACCCACTGAAGGGAGCAGTATGAGGTCTGTGAAGCGGTTCGCCCTTGCCATCGCGACCGCCTGGTTGGCGGTGTTGTCCGGTATCTCGCCCCCAGCCTCTGCGATGAGCCCGCCGTCGTCCGGGATGGGCCGGCCGCTCTACAACGTCGCCTCTGCCTACTCGGTTTGGCCACAGCGCCCTTCCCTTCAGGAAGCCTGGATGGTGGCTTCAACAGATTGGCCCTCGGTCGTCGCCGTCAATGTGGCGGACTCGCTGACTGAGAACTGCACCGGCTGCGAGGCGGCCTCTGTAGCCTTCCAGGTCGTCGTCGCCAGCGACTCCGGTTCTTTGACTCTGACCAACAACGCGTCCTCCATCCAGACGGACTGCGTGAACTGCAATTCTGTCGCTATCGCCGAGCAATGGGTCGTGGCCAGCCCGGACCAGAACCTGCTCCTCACAAGCGCGGGGACGGCGGCCCTTGCCTCCGTCCACTCTCAGCTGTCGAACCTGTTGTACTCCGGCACACCACCGTCGCAGATCACAGCGGACATGTCCGCGTTCGAAGCGGAGGTGTACAACGTGCTGAGCCAAGATGTGGTCACAGCGCCCGAGTGGCCTCGCCCTCCGCCTTCGCCGTTTGGCGGGGACAGTTTCCCCCGTGCCGGTCAGGGCCGCTTTGTACACCTCCTCCTGGCGAGGGACCGGCCCATGGCCCGAGAACGCGCCTCGGACGAGAACCTTTCAGTCACCTCCGGGGACGGCTTCACCATTTACCACTACAGTCAGGTCTGCCCGGACACCAGCAGTTGCGCGTCGCCTTCTTCGTAGCTACCTGGTGCCGCCTCCACAGGCATCGTGCGCAGTAGATCAGCGATATCAGCGCTGGCGCCGGAGCGCATTCTTGCCACTGCTCTCCGTGAGGCCGATCGTGGCTGGCGCCACGAGCGGAGCATAAGGCCAGGCCGAGCGTTCTGTCCCGCCGGGGCCGAGCGGTACCCCGCCCGGCCCGACTGTTCCCGCCGGGGCCGAGCGGTACCCCGCCCGGCCCGACTATGTCTCGGCCAGCGCCGCCATCCTGCTCAATTAGAGAGCAGCAATCATCTGGTTGACCGAGGTCGTTAGCGTACTGCCAATCGTCCCAACCTGGATTCCGATGGCGCTGGCCACCCCTACCGCGATCGCGGGATCGACGGTTATGACTGGCGCAACATTTATCGAAAG
This sequence comes from Acidimicrobiales bacterium, assembly GCA_030039575.1. Taxonomy (GTDB): domain Bacteria; phylum Actinomycetota; class Acidimicrobiia; order Acidimicrobiales; family Palsa-688; genus Fen-671. The sequence goes on from JASHVH010000088.1 coordinate 4,963, forward strand.
GCCCATTAGGGATTCACGCTGAGGGAGCAAGCCGGCGAACTCGGCCTCCAGTTCTACCATTTCTAGAGTTGATTCGAAACGCATGAAGATATACCTCCTTTATTGTTCAAGTTTTCCCCGCTGACAAGAACTCGCGGGTCCCGGGCCCTTCGACGTCGGGCCCTGGAGATTGCGGCGACCTGGCTTCGACGGCAGCCTCCTATATTGCAGGTAAGCAGGCCGGCCGTGTCGTGCTCATCGCGATCGCGTCGCGGCGACGTCCAGCTACCCGGTGTCCCGCGCGACGGGCCCGCAGCGCTTACGTGACGAAAACAGTCACGTACAGGAAACGGCCATGCGACACCAGCGATGGTTCAATGCTTGGTGCGTGCAATCCCAGGTCGCGACGTGGCAGTCGTCCCAACACTGCGATCGCCTGGCAGCCATCAAGGTTTCATCTAGTGCTGGGCTGGGCGAGACCAGCTCCGGTCAGTCCAGTGAAGTGGTGGGGGCGACTCGTCGCCCCCACCACGACGACCCCGAGGCAGCTTCGAGTGGGGTTTCTCCAGCTCGCGGCCGGGGACGACGAGCCCGATTTTGGTTAAACTGCCTTCGAGCCGATCAGCTCGAGCATGTGCGGTGTCAGCTCGTCGGTACCGAACTCGGCCAGGAGCATCTTCCTGTAACGCTCGACTGCCCGGCTAGCCGAGGCCGGGTTGCCTTCGGCCAGGTGGACGCGCACGACCGCACGGTGGGTGCTCTCCCGGAACGGGTCGAGGCGCACCGCGGCCAGGGCCGCGTCCAGGGCTTCGCCGTAGCGCCGCCACATGACCAACTCCTCGACCAGCCCTTCAAGCGCGTAGATGCGGAGGTTGGTCAACCGCTCGCGCTGTTCCAGGACCCAGTCGTCGTACCAGCCGAGCAGCAACTCGTGCGCTTCGACCAGGAGCTTGAACGCCTCCGTCAGAGCGCCCGGGTCCACGGAGCGGTCCGCCAGCTGGCGGGCGACGGCTACGAGGTCGTCGACATCCAGGTGCACGTTGACCAAAGCCACTGTCTGTTCATCGACCTCGAGGATCCCCGGCGCCAGGCGTCGTACCCGCCAAAGGGTCGAACGGAGCCTCGCCAGTGCCTTGTCATCCGACACCTCGGGCCACAACATGCCGGCCAGGTAACTGCGCCGCTGGCGCCGGCCCTCCAACGCCAAGAGAACCAGTAGCCGCTGAGCACTGGAAGGTAAGACGGCGGACCGTCCCTCGAGCGACAACGACCAACTGCCGAGCAGGGTCATGGCGGCTGCTCCGCCTGCCATGCCATGACGACTGTGCGGGACGCTAAGCGCATCAACAAGATCAATAGAACCAACTGTGCCCACGATGCTCACCTCACTCTCACGAGACAGGAGTATTTGGCCGCGCTGCTTCTCCTTCCACGACCCGTCAAGCCCAGTGCCCTGACCAGCCCCACGATCAACCTCATGCTGGTTCAGTGACTGATGGTCGACAAAAAGAGACGCTTGCCCGTTCAGCATTTCGTCGTTACCTCCCAAGGTTGCCAAGACGCAAGGAGATGCGTCGGTACCGCACTCTGATACCTCGCGCCGTGAATGTCTCGCCCGACAAAGATATTGGCTCGTCCCAGGGAACAGTTCCGACATTTACCTGCCAAATGTGCCCCGTACATCAAAAGCCCATCCTTGAGCTCTTTGGCCCGAGCCGGGCCTGTGTGGTGAGCAGAACCGTACCAGCCTTCCGAAGGTCGGGCTTGCGGTGCCTGCGTTGGTTCTCCTCAACACCCCGTTGGTTATCCTCAACACAGCCTGCCAGCCCTTTTATAGGACTTTTGGCCCATTTTGGGTGTTCTTGCCACGCTGTATCCTTTGTTCTCGGGACACTGCGCGGCTCTGCGACCACGGAGGGAGCTTTGAAAAGAGCCCAGCTAGAGCACTTGAGAGCACCCAGGCTGGTCGCGCCGCCACCACCAGGGACTATGCCGCGCAAGCGAGCCCGCCGCACCGTGCTCGCTACTGGCATCGCTGGCGCCATCCTGACCGGCGCCGTGGCCGCCGCCCCCTTACCCGGGCTTCTTCAGCGCGACCCGCACGTGAGCACCGCGCTCGAGACGGCCATCGTCCTCATGGCGGCGTTCACGGGTCTCA
>JASHVH010000089.1 GCA_030039575.1 Acidimicrobiales bacterium
GGGTCGGACGATGGCTGGCGGCAGACGGCGACGGCTCACCTACAACGCCTGATCGACTCCGGCCAGTTCCCGTACCTAGCCGAGTTCGGCGTCGAGTGGTTCCTCTCTGTGGACGAGGATGCCGAAGCGGCCTTTGAAGCCGGCCTCACTTGCATTTTGGACGGCATCGCCGTGCAGATCGAACGATATAAAGCGAGGACTCGGCCCCGGCGACGACCGGGTAACGGGCACGGAACCGCCGTTAAGCACCGTAGGAGGGGAGCTTGACGTTCTGGCCATAGCCGAGCGGTCAGTGCTGAGGTCGCCAACAACGGTTGGCGCAAAGTGCGCGGGTTACGAAACGATGACCAGCTGGTCGACGACGTCCGTGACCCCGGGAGCTCCCCAAGCCGTGTCGACCGCTTCCTCCTCCGCCTTCCACGAGCCGACCTCACCGTCCAGGTACACCGTGTGCCCGTTAGCAGTCACCGTGACCCGGGAGTCGTCGATGATGGCATTGCGACGAAAGGCTCTCTTGATCTGGTCCGCTACATCGCTCGGTACCGGCTGAGAGGTGATGACGACCTTGTTCGAAATGCCTCGTACTCCCTTGACTCGCGCGACGGCCAGCTCTGCTGCTTGGCGTTGGTAATGGTGGCGTACCTCGCCCCGGAGCGTCACCTGGCCGTCGTGGACGTCGACGCTGATGGAGTCGTCCGGCACGAACCTGTCGGCGGCTAGCGCAGTTGTACACCTCGAGGAAAGCTCGGCGTCGGCGACGGCTTCTCCGACAGGGCCGACGAGCAAGTCATTGTCCACCGTCTTCACGCCGCTGACGGTCTTGGCGTCCTGTTCGGCCAGTTTGGCTTCGTAGTAAGTTGCCACCGAACCGCTCAACGTGAACCCGTCCATCTTGGGATTCCACGTCGATCTCGCTGGCATCGAGCTGAGGGTCCCAAGCAAGCTCGTCTTCGACGTCTGATTTCACTGTGCTGTTGGGCTTGTCCATGATGGTCCTTTCGGCGGGCGCGTTCGCGGCCGAGATGGTTTCCGGCCGTGTTCGCTCTATACCCGGGTGCCGGTCGGTTCAGGGTTCAGTTGGTACGTGTACGGTGCAGATGGAGGGGTCAAGGTTGCCGACGAACGGCCCGCCGCCGAGACGGTGACCGTCGTACCGCCGGCACCGATCTGGACCTGGACCGGTCCCCCTACCATGAGACGCTCCGCCGCGCCTGGTGTGACGATACCGGCGAACTGCGGGGCCCCCGTCGCCGTGCCAACCCTCACCCACGACGGGCGGTTCGAGCGTAGAGTCAGCTCGTAGCTGGAGGCGCCGACCGCATAAGTCGCCTGGGCCGTACCTGTCGAGGTGCTTTGCAGGAGTGGAGAGCTTGTCTTAACGTGCCTCGTGCGACCAGCGGACGAGGCGGACCGATCAGAGTGCCTCTGGTCCGTCCCGAGGAGCCCGGCTTCGCGTGCGCCGAACGTGGCCGCCACCCCGACAACCAGGATGGCGGCAGCACACATCGCGCCTAGCAGGGCCCGCCGCGCCGGTGGGCGGCGCTTAGCTGGCTCACGAAGCGGCTCAGCCGGTGGTAGAGGTGACCGGGGCCCAGAGCGGCGGGGCCGGGGTGTGCTCCCTTGCGAGATTTCCAGGGGACCAGTGGCCAAGGGACCAGGAGACCTTCCCGCTTGGCTGACCAGCGGTAATGGCTGAGTCGGGTCTAAAGGCTCGGGCAGTTGGATGTCGGGGCCCAAGTACCCGGCGTAGGCCGATGACCACGCCCGCAAGATGTCCGAGGCCGGCGTGCCTGGGGCGAACCCCAGGAACGTCGCGATCCGCCCGACGGTCGTCAGAAGATCGGCCTCGTCCACGAACTCCGTGGTGTGGCCAGCCTCGAGGCCGAGGACCAACGTTACCGGGACATGGCACGACGCTGCCTCCTGGGCGGGGGACAATGATCGAGCGAGGCGAGCTTCCCTGAGGGCGATGGACACGTCGTGGGGGATGAGGAGGGCACGCTGGTGCTCGCCGGGCCCCGGACCATCAGGGCCCGGGCCCGCGTAAAGCACATCCTGGTCGAAATCCGGTGCGTCCACAGGGAGACCCTCACTTCTTGCCGAGCCCCAAAACCAAGAATAGCTGGTCCCGCAGTTGCAGGTGCAGGTCGACCTCGACGACATGTTGCGGCAGGTGGGACCCGGTCGCAAGCAGGCGCGGGGGCACAAGCGCTGCCCGTTCAGCCTGCCGATCCGGGGTCATCGTTTGTTCCCTTGGTGGCCTGAAGTGTGTATGTGGCGGGTAAACGGGCTGCGTCATGGCGGAGCCGGTACTCGCCTCCGCCGATTTCCTCCATGGCGTCACCGAGCGGGTTCCAAGGCACGGATTCGTGCTCTTCGAGTGCCGTTAGCTGCATGCCTGCCGACATGAGTGAGCTGATCACGTGGGCCAGGCCGTGGTTGAAGGCAACGATTTCGGGTGATGCCAAGGGCTCGTCGTGGTCGACGTAACTGTGCGGCTCGGAGAAGTGGACCCCGTCGGTCTCGAAGTAGGGGTACTCGATGACCAGCAGCCCGTCCGGTCGAGGGTCGCACAACGACCACAGCACGGGGTGGCCCTCCCGCATGAAAAGGCGCCCACCTGGTCGCAGCAAGGCGGAGACGACCTGTGCCCAACGGTGCGCGTCGGGGAGCCAGCACAGCGCGCCGATGCCCGTGTACACGAGGTCGAACCGCCCAGCGCCGAGGACATCTACGGCGCCGTATAGCTCGCTCTCGACGTAGTCGATCACCGCACCACAATCGGCAGCCAACCGAGCAGCGGCATCCAATGCTGGCCGCGAGAAGTCCAGTCCCGTGACACTTCGGGCCCCCAGCCGGGCCAACGACAAGGTGTCCGAGCCGATGTGGCACTGAAGGTGGACGACGTCGAGGCCTTCGATGCTGCCTAGGCGAGGAAGGTCGAAACGCACGATATGGGAGAGGTAGCCG
>JASHVH010000090.1 GCA_030039575.1 Acidimicrobiales bacterium
GCCCACGCTTTACTTTCCACTGTGGCGGTCGTAGCCGCCCTGGTGCATGTCGAACTCGTGCACTACTACATAGCGAGCTTGTGGAAGCGCGGGCTCTGGGCTGCCATGACGGCGGCGTTTGTCGGTGTCGTAGTCTGGGTGCGCGTCATAAAGCCTGTTACGCGGCTAAGACGTCCCTGGGAGGTCGAAGCAGTCACCTCGGAGCCAGGCGCGACCTGGACAGTCACCCTGCGCCCTGTCGGCCACGACGGGTTCAACTTCGTCCCGGGTCAGTTTGGTTGGCTGAGCCTCAACCGGTCCGCGTTCGCGTTTCGCTCACCTCGGCGTGCCCGGCGAGCGGGTACATACTGAACGTTTCAATTTCGTTTAGAGGATCACACCATGCGCCACGCTTACACCACGCGGATCTCCGTCATGGTGGCCATTGTCATTCTCGCCGCCTGTTTGGTCTTTGCTGCCGCCCAAAGTGCCTGAGCGGCCGTTCAGGCGCGGAAAGGCGCTTGGGGGATGAGGCCCTGACGAAGCTCTGACCAGGGGCTCTCTAGCCCGGTACGAACGGGAGTCGTTGAACTTGCCGTCAGTCGCGGGGACCGACCAGTGAACGGTCCCGCAGTCGGGAGCTTTCGTCGGGTCTCTCGCCGAAGAGGAAGCCGAGCTAACTCGGCAGGCGGATAAGGAAGAGCCACGCGTTGACGACGCCGCCGGCAAGACTTGACACAACCGCCGGGATCAGCCAGTACAACCCGCCGCCTGCGCCGGCAAGCAAGGTGGTCCCGGCCACACCCACCAATAGCGCCGTGACCGTGTTCGGGGAGAACCGCTCGATATACCGGGCCACGCCGGGCTCGGGAGCATGGCCAGCACGGCGGTCCAGCGTGAGCAACGCGGCTCCGGAAAGCACCGCCAAAGCAACGAGCTCCGCGCCCACCGCCGTCGATGGTTGGGGGGCTACAAGCACTACGGCCGCCAGGACCGAGGTCATGAACAGCACGAGAGTCTGAGCGGCCCGGGAGCGGAGCGGTCGCGATTGGGATAGAGCGGTTGCCTTCACGGACACCGCCACGAACAGCAGGCCGGTCAACGCGCCGGCCACAGCAGCAACCGCTCCGCCAAAAGTGGCCCACGCGACCGGGGCGTACCCACTTGGTTGCACCGTGGCCACACCGCGAACGATAGCGAGTCCGTCCCGTAGACGCAGAACGACAGCGCGGCCGGTTCAGTTGTCCGAGCCAACCCCCGCTCGGGCTCGGCATACCCCTGGCAAATGCCCTGGTGTCTGCTTCGAGCCCGTTTCGCGGCTTACCCGCCGGGCAGAGTCGCGCGCCCCCGCGTACCGACCCACGCCGATGTACGGCAGCGCGGGCGGGTCGCCTGGACCGGCGTGAACCCCGGGGGACATCGCACCCGCGTCACGGGCCTTATTGGCTGGCCGCCAGGACCGGCGCGGTAAAGGTACGCGATCAGGGAACAGTTGGGGAACAGCGCTTCGGTAGCCATCGGGGTGCCGGTGTAACGGCCGGTCAAACGAAAGGAGCCAAGTGAGGAACGTCAGCATCAAAGCGGGAGCAGGTCTCGCCGCCGGAGTAGTTACCGTCGTGGCAGCTCTCACCATATTGCCGCTCGGCAATGCCAGCGCGGCCAAACTTAGCGACCAACGCCAGGCCGGCACAGTTACCATCCAGTCTTGGGTTTACGTCCCGCTTACCGAGAACGGCCTGTCCGGCACCGCTTGGCAATGCAGCAAGCTAACCGGGGCCATCTCAGACCAAAGCGGGGGGCCCACCTGGCAGGACGACGCCCAGTACTCCGCTCCCACGCAAATGACGGGAGCGGCAGCGGCGGCCGCTGCCAGCAAGGAATGCGCTGACAAGGTGCCCTCAGGTGGCGTCGTGCTTGTGCCACCGCCCGAGCCTGGGCAATATGCCCTGGGCAGCTACACAGCGACTCCGGGCGCTGCGAGCGCCAGCCAGTTCACCGGTCTGAGCACGTTTTACAGCCAGCAGACAATCGCCGGCCAGAAGGGCACCATTTTCTTGACCATCGCCTCTACCTACAACGTCACCGACAACCCGGTCGACGTAAATGGGGTTGAGGTCCCGCCAGGAAGGACCGGCCCAGATGCCACGTTCGTCATCACCGGGGGAACAGGCGCTTATGCCGGGCTGCAAGGCAGCGGTACGTGGCAGGGCGATTTCATCCTACCGACGTGGTGCTACCGCCTGGCCACAGTGAACGTCTGGTACGCCACTAAGTAGGGGCACCGCCCGACCGGCCCAGAACGAGGGAAAGGGAGCTCGAGGAGGCTCCCTTTTCCGCACGCCATGACATAATTTCCTCATGCCTCCCCCCGTCGTCGGGGAAGTACCCACTGGACAAGCACCGCTCCTGGTCAGCCTGCTCGGCCCGTTCTCGGTGGCCTCGGAAGAACGTCTGGCTGGGCCCTGGGAGCGGCCCGTGGCCAAGCGCCTATGTGCCCTTGTCCTGCTGAGCCCGGGCCGGCGGGTCACCCGGTTGGAAGCCTGCCAAGCGCTCTTCTCCAACCTGGCCCCCACCGAGGCGGCCAGGGGGCTGTCCAAAGCCCTGTCAATGGCGCGGGCGGCGCTCGACCCGCTGGGAGACCCGGGCAGAGGCCTGCTTCGAGCCGACCGTGGTCACATCTGGGCCGACCCCGGTTGCCCGTTGGAGGTTGACTGCGAGGCCCAGCAGGAGTTGTTGCGGTCAGCCCTCGACGCCAAGCCAGGCCAAGCGCGCGACGACCTCTTCGCCCTCGCCCTCGCCAACCAGGGGGCCTTGCTCGAAGATGAACCCGCGGCTGAGTGGGCGCACCAACTGCGGGAGCGCCTCGAGTGGGCGCGCCAGGAGGCGCGGCTCACTTTGGCCCGGGACCGTACAAGGGGTTTTGGCCATTGCCGGCCGACCGACGTAGTAGATGCCTGGGAAGCTTGCCTGGCCCACGACGCCACATGCGAAGAAGGCGCCTGTGCGCTCATGCGGGTCTACCAGGCTCAAGGAAAACAGGCGCTCGTCGGAGAGACGTACCGCCGTTGCCGGTCGGCCCTGGAGCAGCTAGGGCTGCGCATTTCTCCAGCCCTGGACGAAGTTTACGGGGAGGGCCTACCAGCTGAGCGCGGTCCCGGCACGCCCAAAGAGGCTTCTTCACCGCCGGCAGGGGCCCCTTATGCGGAAGAACGCCGCCCGGTGAGCGTACTGTTCGCTGAGCTTTCGGGTACCGCTGGCTTCAACCGGGCCGACCCCGAAGATCTGCGCGACGCGGTCAGGCAAGCGGTGGTGGGGCTCATAACCGAGGTTGAACGGCTAGGGGGTACTGTCACCTCGGTGTCGGGAGCCGGCTTGCAGGCTCTTTTCGGCGCGCCAGCCTCGCATGAAGACGACCCGGAGCGAGCGGTGCGCGCCGCCTACAGGATGCTGTCATCCCTTGCCAGCCAAAGCCTTCTCTCGTTGCGAGTAGGAGTCGAGACCGGCCCCGCCGTCGTAGGGCCTATCGCCAAGTCGGCCCGCGCCGACTACGGCGCGGTTGGGGAAGTCGTCGGTGCCGCGGCGTCGTTGCAGTCGGTGGCCCGGCCTTCCTCGGTGCTGGTCGGCCCGGCCACCCGTTCGGGTACCGAGGGGCTCTTCGAATGGGGCCCGAGCGAAGACGTCATTATTTCGGCGGGTATGAAACCCTTCGTCGCCTCCTACCTAGAGCGGCCGAGGGCACGGCCGGTAGGCCAAGCCGGGCGGCGGGGCCTGGCCAGCTCAGCCCCCTTGGTGGGACGGAAACGGGAGATCTCGTTCCTCCGGGAAACCCTTCAAGAGATGACGGCAGGAAAAGGTGGCCTGGTGGTTATCGCCGGCGAGCCCGGTCTCGGCAAGACCCGGCTGGTACAGGAGTGCCGCAAGCTCTTCATGGCCTGGGTGGGGAGCGCCTCGGGCCGCTTGCCACTGTGGCTCGAAGGCCGTTCGGCTTCCTACGCCTCCACTAGCCCTTACGGGCTCTACCAACAGCTGCTGGCGGCATGGGTGGGAGTGGCGCCAGACGAAACGGCGGACCGCGTAAGGGCGGCGTTCGAGCGGGCGATCAAGGCAGTCTTCGCCGGTGGGGCCACCCAGGAGCAGACCGGGCTCCTGTCCCAACTCATGGGGCTCGGCCCGGGGACGGCGGAAAGGTCGCTGTCGCGGCTGAGCCCCGAGCAATTGCAACGGGCCAGCTTCAGCGCGGTCGAGGCAGTAATCACCCGGCTCAGGAGCTTCGGTCCCACGGTCCTGGTCCTCGAAGACCTGCACTGGTCGGACCCGACATCGCTCCACCTGACGGCCGAGATCGCTGCCCTGACCAAAGACGGGCCGCTGTTGCTGCTGCTCACCCGGCGCCCGGAGCCCGATCCGGGCGTCTCTGCCCTCGAAGAGACTTTGGCGAGCAGCAGCGGCATCACGTTCCGCAGGCTGGAACTGGCCCCGCTGGGGCCAGAGCCGACCCGCGCGTTGGTGCTGGCCCTGCTCGGCCGGGGTGCCGAGGACGAGGTCGTCTCGGCCGTTACCCACAGCACCGAGGGGAACCCCCTGTTCGTGGAGGAGCGGCTTTCCTCGTTGCTTGAGACCGGTGCGCTCAAGCGGGCCGAGGCCGGTTGGCAACTCGCCTCCAGCCCTTCTGGCGGAGTCCCCGAAGCTCTCGAGCGCCTTGTCCGTGCCCGCGTGGACCGGCTCGACCCTGGCCCTCATGAGGCGCTTGTTGCCGCGTCGGTGCTCGGTCCGGAGTTCGGCGTGGGCGCTCTGAGCACTGTCACCGACCTGAACGGACAACTCGCCGGCGCCGTTTCAGCGCTTTGTTCCGGTGGTCTTTTGGTGGCATTGCGCCAGTCCCCGGAACCCGTCTACCGTTTCCGCCACGCTTTTATCCAGGAAGCCACTTACGCAGGTTTGCTCCGGGAACAACGGCGCCAGTTGCACGCCCGGGCCGCGTGGGGCTTGGAGGAACTGTCGTCGGGCAGGCTCGAAGAAGCGGCGGGCGTCCTCGGCCACCACTTCGCTCTGGCCGGCGAAAACGGTAGAGCTGCTCATTACTTGGAACTGGCGGGGGACCGCGCCAGTGCTGCTTTTGCCAATGACGAAGCCGTGACTTCGTACCGGCGCGCACTGGAATTGCTGAGCGAAGCCTCCGCGGTCGAAGCCCCCGGAGCCGAAGACCGGGCAAGGATTACCGGACTTCGGGCCAAGCTGGCCGAAGTCCTCCTGCGCAGCAGCCGTTATTCCGAGGCGCGCCAGGTACTGCTGGAAGGGCTTGCAGCTGTAGGCGCCGACGACCCTTTCAGCACGGCCCGCCTGCATGCACTTCACGGGCGTTTGGAAACGTCGGACCACAACTACGAAGCCGCCCTTGCCGCCTTTGAGGCCGCCAGCAACCTCTTAGGGGAAGACCCAGCCGGCCTTGACCAAATGTGCCTCGACCTGTGGCTGGAGATCCAGGTGGACGGCAGGGTCTACCTCTATTATTGGCTCAACCAACCCGAGAAGGCGGTCGCCATTCTGGATCTCGTCGGGCCGGTCATCGAAGCCCGAGGGGCACCCCGCCGCCAGCAGAGCTTCTACTGGATGGTAGCCATGCAGCGGGCGCGCGCTACCCGGTACCGGATCGATGACCAGATGCTTAGTGACTTGGTCAAAGCCCTCGCCATTGCCCGGGAGCACCTGAGCGAGCCCGACATAGCCACCATGTTGTTCGTGCTGGGCTTTGCCTTGCTCTGGCACGGCGACCTGGACGAGGCCAAGGAGCGCCTGGAGGAGTCAATGGAGCTGACCGAGCGTACAGGAGACGTGATCCTGCGGGCACGCTGCCTCTGCTACCTCGACGTCGCCGCTCTTCGTCGCCATGACCCGGGCACGATCCGCACCTTGGCGCCCCAAGCTATCGAAGCGGCTGAGGCTGCCAACTACCCGGAGTACGTGGCGTCGGCCAGGGCCGCCCAAGCGTGGGTCGCCTGGCAAGATGGGCGGGAGCGAGACGTGCTGGCCCTGGCCGGCCAGGCGCTCGAGCTGTGGGCGACCACGGTTGTCTCCTACTCCTGGTACTGGATATGCCTCTGGCCGCTCATCGCCGTGCGGCTGGCCCATGGCCAAACAGGCGAAGCCGTGGGCGCCGCCCGCCAGTTGCTGCCGCCGCCGCAACAACGTTTGCCCGACGAACTGGAGTCGCTGACCGAGTCCGCCATTGCTGCCTGGGAGGGCAAGGAGCCTGACAAGGCGGCGACGCTGTTGGGCGAAGCCGTCGAGGAGGCTCGCCGGCTCCGTTACGCGTGAATCTGCTGGAGGCGCGACCGTCGTCGCGAGCGAGCGTTTGCCTCTACTGGACGAAGCTTTCACCAGGGGTCCCGGAGTTATTGTTCATTGTGGTTGGGCCAACGCGCTGGGTGGTATAAGAAGGAAAACAGCGCGATCGTTAGGTCTCCAAGGAGTACAGTCGCTGGCCGCGATGGGGTCAGCCCTTTTGTTGGGCCGTCTATTGCTGGCAACCGTGTTCCTGGTCGCCGGTGTGGCGAAGCTGGCCGACCTCAGTAGCACCCGTCAGGCGGTGTTGGCCTTCGGCGTCCCCGGAAGGATTGCCCCCACGGTGGCAGTGGTGTTGCCGGCCGTCGAGATCGCGGTAGGGGCAGCACTTGTCCCGCTCGCCTCGGCGCCCTTTGGCGCGCTCGGCGCGGCAGCGTTGTTGGCCTTTTTCATCGGCGCCGTCGTGAACGCACTGGTCCATGGAAGAGCGCCCGAGTGCCACTGCTTTGGTCAGGTCCACAGCGCGCCCGTCGGAAGGCGGACACTGGCCCGCAACGTCGCATTGTTTGCGGTGGCGGGGTTCGTCGCCGTCGCTGGATGGGGTAACGCGGGCCTCAGCGCGACAGCGTGGATGACGCACGTCGACCGGGTCTGGCTAGTGATGATCGCGGCCGGCCTGGTGATCGGGGTACTGCTATTGCTCCAGGTGCGGTTCTGGTTCCAGGTTCTCGAGCAGAACGGCCGCATACTCGCGCGCTTGGAGGCGCTCGAGCGAGCACCCGGCGCCGCCACCGTGACGCCCGGGCGGGCGCTGGACGCTCAGTTCGAACCTGGGCTGTCCGCAGCGTCCTCGGGCGGTGGGCTCCCCATTGGTGCCGCGGCCCCGGGGTTCGAGCTGGACACCCTCGACGGAGAGCGCTTGTCGCTCGACCTTCTCCTGGCTCGAGGACGTCCTCTCCTGCTGGTCTTCTCAGACGCGGGTTGTGGCCCCTGCGCCGCACTGCTGCCGCAGGTGGCCGGCTGGCAGCGCGAGTACGAGGAGCGCCTCGAGATCGCCGTGATCGCCAGCGGGGGCCGCGAGCGCAACCAGGCCAAGGCTGGCCCGCACGGGGTATCGCAGCTTTTGCTCCAGGTTGATGGCGAGGTCTCGGCCGCCTACCGGGCACACGGCACCCCGACGGCCGTGGTCATCGGCGCGGGCGGAGTGGTTATGAGCCCAACCGTGGCCGGCGCGTTGGCGATCCGCAGATTGGTCGAGCAAACGGCCAGCCCGGCAGACGCGCTCGGGCGAGGGCCATACTTCAATGGGCAAAACGGCACCTCGCCCCCGCCGGCTCCCGCGCTGGGGGTCTCCAGGGTGGGCGAGCCGGCGCCGGAGTTGGTGCTGGCCGACCTCGATGGCCGCCCTATTGAGCTGAGAGACCTCTACCGCAGGCCCATGCTGGCGATCTTCTGGGACCCTGGCTGCGGCTTCTGCCAACGGATGCTGGCTGATCTCAAGGCCCTCGAGGACGCTTTGCCGGCCGGGGCGCCGCAACTGGTCGTGTTCTCGTCTGGTGACCCTGACGGCGTCCGCCAGCAGCAGATCCGCTCCCTGGTGCTGCTCGACCCCGACAGGCAGGCAATGCGAGCCTTCGGCGCCGGAGGCACGCCGATGGGGGTGCTGGTCGACGAGCGGGCCCGCATTGCCTCGGCGGTGCTCGGTGGGGCGGCAGCGGTACTGGCCGGCGCCCGCGGTGACCCACAGCCAGTCCCGACCGGCGGCTGACGGCGGGCCCGCCTGAGC
>JASHVH010000091.1 GCA_030039575.1 Acidimicrobiales bacterium
CCAGCTCGAGGCGCTCGGGCGGTCCCGGACATGCGTTGACAGCCGGGCTATCCTGGCCGAGGTTGCCGTGCAGCGTGGCGACATGACGGCAGCACGGCTCCATCTCGAGCTGGCCGCCAGTCAGGTGCCCGATATGACCGAACCCGCGGCTGTGCCGGTCCTGCGGGCCAAGGCTAGGTTGGCCCGGGCTGAAGGCGAGTCGCACCTAGCACACGGGTTCGCCTGCGACGGGCTTGGTGCCGCCTTGACCGGCGGGCATGTGCCACGGGCGATCGACTTGTTGGAACTGGTGGCTGTTACGGTGGCGGACCTCGGTCAGGTTGATGAGGCCGCCAGGTTACTCGGAGCTGCCGGGCGCCAGCGCGAACTGACGAAGTACGCTCGCTCGGCTCCGGCTTATGACGAGCTCAGGCCCGTGCTGACAAAGATCGAGGAAGCTCGCGGGAAGGAGCGACTCGAGCAAGCCATGTCCGAAGGGCGAGGCCTGAGCCTGGAAGAGGCCGTTGCCTATGCCCGCCGTGGCCGAGGTAGCCGGAGAACGGCCGTCTCGGGCTGGGACAGCCTCACCGCATCCGAGCGCCGTGTAGCGAACCTCGTTGGCCAGTACTTGAGCAACGCGGAGATTTCAGATCGTTTGTTTGTTTCCACAAGGACAGTCAAGAGCCACCTAAACCACGTGTTCGCCAAATTGGGGGTAAATAGCAGGGCACAGCTTGCTGCTGTAGTCCATCGCCGAGATGCACCTTCAGCGCCGTAGCCTCCAGGCGAGTTCCCAGCACCTGTCGTGCCTCCACCACCCACTCCGCCGAGGTTGGAGGGGCGGGGACACTGTGAAGATGGAGACAGTGGCCGCGTTGCCGGTGTGAACCGGGGTCTTGCCCTGGACTGGTGCGGAAGGTAGGTCCTCACACTTGGCGCAGATTTGCGCCTTGTCTCCTCACCGAACCTCGGCCTCACTCTGGGTCGGGTCAGGGGTCTACGAAGTTTTTCGGCCGTCCGGGCAGGCTGTCGGCTGACTTCATTCAGCACAGTACTCGGCGCGTAGAACGTGCGCACAAGCAATCTGTCTCGCACCTTCGTCAGGGAAATTCCTACCCGAGTTGGATGCTCGCGCTGGTGTACACCCGCATACTTGAGGTGCTCAAGCAACACAGGATGGACACCACGGGCCCCGAAGCGCGTGTGGTCGAACGTCTAGGAAGTACCGGCCGGGAATGGCCGGCCAAGTCGACTGCACCGATTATCCGTTAGATGGGAGGTGAGTACCGATGATGCTCCTAATTCATCTCCTGAGCCACTACATCTCCTGGCAACGCCTTGGGGAAGTTAGAGAGATTTGGTTTTTCATTACAGGCTGAGAGGTAGGCCACCAAGCTGCCCAACGCTTCTCCGAGAACAGGATTTTGGGAACATTAGGTGGCGACATTGAGCAACACCGTGGCGCCGGCCACCGCTGAGCCGTCGTTGGCGGTCGCAAGTACGACCACATCGAATGTGCCTGCAGCGTTCGGCGCACCCGTGATTACCCCGCTGACCGGGCCGAGCGACAGGCCAGGTGGTAGGCCGAAGGCGCTCCACACAACCCCAGCGGCTTTACCCGAAAGCGCCAGGTGGGCCGAGTACGCCTTGGCCTCCTTGGCCTCGGCCAGTTTCCTTGTCGAGATGTCGAGCGCGGGGCCGTGGAGCAGGGGGCCGTCAGACTCGGCGCCGCTCGCCGAGCCTTTGGCCCCGGCGGTCTTCTCCTCACCCGCATCGCCGGCATCGCCCTGTTCTCCGCTTGCCGACAGGGCTGCGTAGCCATTGCGAGCCCTACCCCCCTTACCGCCGGGGCCAGCAGCGCCGCCGCCCCCACCGGCGCCCGCAGCGCCGGGGAGGCCGGTGCTCACGGTGGAGCGAGCCATATTGAGGTCCGCCGTCCGGACGGGCGGTTCACTTTCTGGCCCAAAATGGGTCGTTCGCCAGCGCGCGGGACAGATCCTTGTGGTAGGCAGGAGGGCTGTCAGACAGAGGCCATGGGGACGGCTCTGGCTAAGCTAGTAAACAGCTCGGGGCGGCCTCTCAAAGAGAGAGGGGATTATGCCACTAGGTCGTACGGGACTTTTAACGTTGACCGCCATCGCCGCCCTCTTCCTCCCGACAACCGTGGCCGTCGCCGCCCCGGCCCCCCAGCCGGTGTCCAACCTCGCGGTTCAGCCCGCCGGGGGCACCATAGCTGAAGTCCAGCAGCGGTTGTTCTTCTCCGGGGAGGGGCCAGCCAGTTACACCACGGAGCTAGCAGGTCGGTACGCGGTGGGCGTGACGGCCACGTACAACCCCAACAACGACATCTCGGGCACCGGGGAGTGTTTCTTCTTCGGGCACATCGCCGGCGTACAGAACGCCGCCTATGTAAATTTGACCGATGCTGGGCAGGTCAACAGCATAGTCGATTATTTCTATAACCCAGTTGTGAATTTCGCCGCCGGCGAGTACGTGCTCGACGTGGTCCAGCCGACAAACTGTAGCTGGTCGGTCGAGTTTCTGCCTGGTCAGGCGGTCGCTCCCTCCTTGAACATCGTGTCGGCCGGAGTTTATGTGCTCCGCGCCGGGAAGCTAACGCCGGTCACGGAGTTGCCCTACGGGCAGAGGTTCTATCTTTTTGTCTCCTATAACGCGACGGGGACCGCGAAACTCTACGGCCGCGTCACGCTGCAAAATGGCGCCGGGCCACCGGGCACTTACGACCTCACAGGAATAAAAGGAGCCACCCGGGCGTACTTCACGGCCATCTACTCGCCAAAGAAAAATCTATCGGGCCACGTCCGAGCGACGTTCACCCTGACTGCCGGCTCCCTGCGCGCGACCGAGACGATCCACTTCATACTCGTCAACCCCTTGAGCACCCCGTCGGGTTAGCCCGGTGGGGACATCAACCGGTGGAAGTCGCGCGGTAAGGACCAAGCACCCCACTTCTTAGTGGTACCGAACCAGCCGAGGCTCAGTCAAGACTGGCCGTACCGGCATTAACGACCCGAATAACCGCGCCTAGCATCTTGA
>JASHVH010000092.1 GCA_030039575.1 Acidimicrobiales bacterium
CGGGCGCCGGCCTCCCCCACGAGGGCGACAATGCTGCCCTGCGGCATGGCCCGACGAGGAGCACCCGCAGCAGTTTCCCGCAGGCAGGTCAAGGGCGTTGGCTTGAAGACTGGTCGGGCATTCGTCGCTGCCTTATCTCCCCGCAAGTAGTTTGCGACGGTCACTATGCGGGGGCCGGCAGCGCCAGCACCCCGCTGTCAGAGCGTAGCTGGCGAGCAGGTGGCGAGTTGTGTCACGCCCGCCCAGCGTGTTGCATGTTCTCCATGCGGCCGGTGACATGCGGGTAGTGCCATGCGGGTAGTGCCATGCGGGTAGTGACATGCGGGTAGTGGTCGTGGGCTGCGGGAGGGTCGGTTCCGAGCTCGCCACCATGCTGTCCCGTGAGGGCAACGAGGTAGCCGTCATCGACAAGAACCCGAGGGCGCTTCAGCGCTTGGCGATGGACTGGGGTGGCAAAGGGGTGGTCGGGTTCGGGTTCGACCGGGACGCGCTCGAGCAGGCCGGGATCGTCGATGCGCAGGCGCTGGCGGCTGTTACCAACGGCGACAACTCCAACATCCTCACGGCGCGTATTGCCAAAGAGACGTACCTCGTCCCCAACGTGGTGGCCCGGATCTACGACCCTCGGCGGGCCGTGATCTACCGCCGCCTGGGTATACCGACGGTGGCCACGGTGACGTGGACCGTTGACCAGGTCCTCCGCCGGCTATTGCCCGAGCGCACGGTGACCGAGTGGTCGAGCCCTCAGGGTGAGGTCGTGATGGTGGAGCGGTCGCTGCCGTCGGCGTGGGTCGGCTACCGGCTGGACGACCTCGAGGTGTTAGGGCAGGTCAGGCTCACGGCTTTGTCCCGAGCCGGCAAGTCGTTGCTGGCCAAGCCGGGGCTGGTCGGCCAGGAGGGCGATGTGCTGTTCGTCTCGGTGACCGAGGGTGCGCTCGATGAGCTGGAGCAACGCCTCGAGAAGGGGCCCCGCGCATGAAAGTCGTCATCGCCGGGGCCGGTAACGTCGGCCTCTACCTGGCCGCCGACCTCAACGAGGCCGGCCATGAGGTGTTGCTGATCGAGATAGACCCGGCCGTTGCCGCCCGTGGGGCCGCGCCCGGGATCGAGTGGCTGGTGCGGGACGCCTGTGAAGTGTCGGCCCTGGACGCGGCCGGGCTGGCCAGCGCAGACGTGGTGGTAGCGGCTACGGGCGATGACGAGGACAACCTGGTCGTCTCGCTGCTGGCCAAGCAAGAGTTCGCCGTGCCCCGGGTGGTGGCCCGGGTCAACCACCCGAAGAACCACTGGCTCTTCAACCAGGCCTGGGGCGTCGACGTGGCGGTTTCGACCCCGCACCTGTTGTCCGCCCTCGTCGAAGAGGCGGTTTCCGTCGGTTCGCTCGTCCGGCTGATGCAACTCGAGTCTTCCGGGGCCCGGCTGGTGGAGGTCACGCTGGCCCCCGGTTCCCCCGCCGCGGGTGCCGAACTGGCCCGCATCGGCATGCCGCGAGACGCCAGCGTCGTAGCCGTCGTGCGCCGCGCCCACGTCGTGGTACCCCGCGGCGACACCGTCCTGGAACCAGGCGACGAGGTCCTTGTACTGGTATCGGCCGATTCTGAAGACGCCGTCCGTTCGTTGCTGGTGGCGGACGCGGGACCGCCGGCCTGGCTTGGCCCACCGAGCGCCACACCAACGCGGGCCAACCCGGGGGGTTAGTGCTCATCCGAGCCCGCACCGAGGACGACCTCGGCCAGTGCGAGGTCCTGGCCGAGGCCCTCCATAAGGTCGACGGCTACCCGGGTCGCCGGCCGGCCGACATGAGGGGCTTCCTGGCCCCGCCGAAAGAGCTTGCGGCCTGGGTGGCCGAGGCCGACGGCGCCGTGGTAGGCCACGTCGGGCTGCACGCCAGCTGTACCCCGGCCACTACCGGCGTGCTTCGTCAGGCCATGGGGCTCGAGGACGACCAGCTGGGGGTAGTGGCCCGGCTCTTCGTCTCGCCGGCGGTACGACGCCAGGGCATCGGCCGCCGGCTCCTCAGGACCGCGACTGAAGAGGCCCGTTCGCGCGGGCTCGTCCCCGTCCTGGAGGTCGTTACGTGGCTGCAACCGGCGGTGAGCATGTACGAAGCACTCGGATGGGCTCGGGCCGGTACCGCCGCCTTCCGGTTCCCGGACGGGACTGACCTGCCCATGTTCGTCTACGTCTTTTCGGGAAAGGGACCGTCAACGGGCCCAGGTTAGGGAGACGGCGCCGACGGCGGGCGGCGGCGCGAAAATTGGGGGATGACGCCCGAACCGGGCTACGTCGAGTGGCCGGCCGGCTACAGCCCGGCCGACAGCATCGCCTGCGTGTGGGTCTCTCGACCTGGCGATGGTGACGACAACCGGGTGCTACCGGACGCCTGCATGGACATCGTTTGGGACGGCGCCTCGCTTTTCGTTGCCGGCCCGGACACCGGCCCCGTCCCGGTGGAGGCAGGGTGGGGAGCGGCATTTTCCGGCGTGCGCTTCCGGCCTGGACGAGCGTCCACTTTCCTGGGCCCGCCGGCCTCGGACCTCCTGGACCGGCGTATCGACCTGGCGGACCTCTGGGGCGAACGCGCCGCGGCTCGTCTGGCCGAAGAGCTGGCCGGGTCACCCGGCCCGGAGGCCGCCGCCCACCTGCTCGACCGGGCGGTGGCCGCGCGCGCCCAGGACGCCAGGACGCCGGACCCGGTGGTCGACGCCCTGGTCGACCTGCTGCTGCGCCCGTCGGTGTCCATGGGCGCGGTTCACACGGCCAGCAGGGCATTGTCCGTGAGCGAGCGGCACCTGCACAGGCGTTGCTGCCGCGCGGTGGGGTACGGGCCGAAGACTCTTGAGCGGGTCCTCAGGTTCCAGCGGGCCAGGCGTCTCGCCGGCCGGACACCCTCTCTTGCTTTGCTGGCCGTCCGTGCCGGGTACGCCGACCAGGCCCACCTGACCAGGGAATCCCAGAGACTGGCCGGTACGACCCCGTCCGATCTGTTCAAGACGACGCCGCTCGCCGGCTCTTAGCCTCAGGGGCATGGAGAACCAATCTGTCAGTGGGCAATTCGCGGCGGGCCGGGAATTCATCCTTCGCCAGGCCCGGCTCCTCGAGCGCCGGCTCTTCGCGGCTTGTTTCGAAGGCGCCCCTGCCACCGGGGTCGTTGACGCGTTACGAGGATTTCGCAATGACGACGGCGGCTTCGGCCACAGCCTGGAGCCGGACACGCGCTGCCCGGCCAGCCTGCCGATCTACGTTGAAGTCGCTCTGCAGGCACTTGCTACGGTGAACACAGTCGACCGGGCACTGGTCCTCGGCGCTTGCGATTACCTGGCCAAGGTGGCGACCACCGCCGGCTGCGGTGGCGCCGTCCCCCCGGCCTTCCCCGTAATCGAGGCTTACCCGAGGGCCGTGCACTGGGCCGAGGGCACCTATGTACCCGGTCTCAACCCCACGGCGGGCCTGGTCGGGCTGCTCAACCAGTTGGGGGTCGAGCACCCGTGGGTAGACCAAGCGACAGCGTATTGCTGGTCACAACTGGACCTGCCTGAGCTACCCCTCGAAGCCCATCTATTGCACGGGGTCTTGGTCTTCTTGGAGAACGTCCCCGACAACGAGCGCAGTTCGGCCGCCGCGGCGAGGGTGGTCGAGTCCCTGGCCAAGGCGTCGTCGTGGAGAGAGGACCCTGATGACGCCGATTACGGCCTGACGCCGCTCAGTATGGCGCCCATGGCCGACAGCCGCTGGCGCGCCCTGTTCACTGAGGATGTGCTGGCCGCCCACCTCGACCGCTTGCTGCGCGACCAGCAGGCCGATGGCGGGTGGCCGCTCACCTGGGATCCCCCGAGCGAGGCGGCCGTTCTGGAGTGGCGCGGCATCGTGACGCTGGGCGCGCTGCGTACGCTCGTCTCTTACGGGCGGCTGAAGAGGGACGGGTAGGTCGTTAGCCGCCAGCCCGGCAAGGCGGTTTGATGGCTCCGGCTCCCGCTGCTCGGCGTCCGCCGGCGCCCGGACAGGGTCAGTTGAGGACGAGCCAGGTCCGACCGTCGATGAGCTCGCGTACGGCGTCGAGGTGCCCGGCGTGAACCGCGCTCTCCGTAATGACGTGCAGGATGGCCTGGCGCAAGTCCTCGAACCGCCAGTTGGGCCAACGTTCGGGCCACTGGGCCGGAGGGCGGTCGAGCGGAGTGGTCGTGATAATGGCGTTGGCGAGCTCTATTTCCTGCCTGTACAGGTTGAGCACGTCCTCGGCCGGTACGTCGGGCCCGACTTGCCAGGCATCTGCCGGGGCGTTACCGGTGGCGGCATCGTCTGGGTCGCCCGGTTCGGCACTGACCTGCCCGGCGAAGACGGCGCGGAACCAGAAACGCTCGACATCAAGAGCCAGGTGCTGCACGAGACCGAGGCACGTCCAGCCCGACGGTAAGACCGGGCGGCGCAGCGCTTCGTCCGATAACCCAACCAGAATGCCCAGCACATGGTCCCGTTGGTGGTTGAGCGAGGCCAGCAGCACCTCCGCTTCTCTGGTCATCGTGGGCTGGGCCATGCTCCCCCTTCGAGTGGCGGCCGAGCCAGGTTACCGCCCCTCGTCGTGACCCAGAGCGGGGCCGCTGTGCCCGGTTTGTTACGGGTTCCGCCTACAAACCGGGCAAAGCGCGGCCGGAGAAAACGCGAACCGTCAGTGGAGCTTCGCCAACGCCATATTGAGCTGGAGGACGATTATATATTTGCTGCCCAAAAAGCCCCATTCCGCACTGTGGGTCTCGCGGGCGATCAAGCTCCGTAGCGCCGACGGGGCAATGCCCGTGGCCTTCGAGACCATCGGGATCTGGACGATGGCGTCTTGGGGCGTGATGTCGGGATCGAGCCCGCTGCCCGAAGTGGTCACCAGGTCCGCCGTCGGGTCGACTCCCAGCTTGTGCCAGTATTGCACGAG
>JASHVH010000093.1 GCA_030039575.1 Acidimicrobiales bacterium
CGGGGGCTCGAGTTCCTCCACGTCAACGCTCGCACCATCATCAACACTGTCCCGGCATCGTCGAGGATGTCGTTCAAGTACACGATCAACGCCTACCGAGGCTGCTCTCATGCGTGCGCCTACTGCATGTCTGGCGACACGCCCATCCTCATGGCTGACGGCCGTACGAAGCCCCTTTACGAAGTGCGGGCCGGCGACTACGTGTACGGAACCGTGAGGGAGGGCGGGTACAGGCGGTACACCGTCACGCCGGTGCTCGCACATTGGGGCACAGTTAAGGCGGGGTACCGGGTGACTTTGGACGATGGTACGGAGCTGGTAGCGAGTGGGGACCATCGGTTCTTGTCCAACAGAGGCTGGAAGTACGTTATGGGAGCCCAGCAAGGACCTAAACGCCGTCCGCATTTGACGGTCCACAACAAACTCATGGGCTCGGGTTATTTCGCGTCGCCGCCCAAACGTGATGGCGACTACGCGCGCGGCTATATATGCGGGCTCGTACGCGGTGACGGCAATTTCGTCCGTTACGACTACGCGCGACGTGGTCGTTCAACCGGGGACGTTTATCGGTTCCGGCTTGCTCTCGCCGACATCGAAGCGCTCGATCGCGCCGAGACCATGCTTCGCGCACACGGCGTTGCCACAAGTTCTTTCGTTTTTCAATTAGCAACCGGGCGCCGGCGTGCGATGAGCGCAATTAGAACTCAGTCCCGGCAAGCTTTCGAGAGGGTCACAGAAATCCTTGACTGGCCAGTTAAGCCCTCCTCGTCCTGGTCCAAGGGTTTTCTTGCGGGCATATTCGACGCCGAAGGCTCTTGCCGCCGGGGCACTCTAAGGATTTCCAACACAGACCTGGAGATCATCCACTGGACCATGAGGTGCACCTCGTTGCTCGGGTTCGATGCCGTCACAGAGAAACCCTCGGGGCACGCAATGTCTGTGAGGATCCGAGGGGGCCTCGCACAGCGGCTTCGCTTCTTTCTTATGGTCGACCCCGCTATCTCGCGAAAGCGGTCGGTCCTCGGCACGGCACTAAAGTCGAACGCCAGTCTCGGCATAGTCTCAATCGAACCACTTAGCGGGCGGGCGGAGATGTTCGACATAACGACCGGCACCGGCGATTTCATCGCTAATGGCGTGGTGAGCCATAACTGCTTCGCTCGGCCCACCCACGAGTACCTTGGGCTCGGCATTGGTGAGGATTTTGAGCGACGCATCGTCGTGAAAGTCAACGCCGTCGAGCGTGCCCGAGCCGAGCTCTCTTCACCCCGATGGAGGGGTGACCTGATCGCCATGGGCACCAACACCGATCCCTACCAGCACGCCGAGGGCAAGTACCACCTGACCCGGGGCATCGTGCGCGCTCTGTCGGAGCGGCGCAACCCGTTCAGCATCCTGACCAAGTCCACCCTCGTGCTTCGTGACCTGGCGCTGCTCGCCGAAGCGGCCACCCGGACCGGCGTCAGGGTCAACCTGTCCATCGGGACCCTGGACCGGCAAGTGTGGCGTCTCACCGAGCCCGGCACACCGCCACCGGACAAGCGGCTCGAGGCGGTCAGGCGCCTCAGTGAGGCCGGCATCCCGTGCGGCGTACTCGTGGCACCCGTGCTACCCGGCCTCTCTGACGCGGACGAGCAGGTCACGGCCGTCGCCCAGGCGTGCCGCGACGCCGGCGCGCTAGGGGTCAGCGTTGTCGCGCTCCATTTACGACCCGGGGTGCGCGAACACTACCTGGGGTGGCTCGCCTCCGTCCGACCGGACCTGACGAATATGTACGCTCGCCGCTTCAGCCGCGGCGCGTACCAACCCAAACAGGAGCAAGAACGGCTGAACGCGCTCGTTAGGCAAGTGATGGGGTACCCGGTTGCGCCTGGGACGGTCCTCATGTCATCTCAGGAACCGACCGTCGAGGTGGCGCGCCCCCCGACATCGGGCTCACCAGCCCAGCTAACCTTGTTCCCCCCTGTCCACGACGACCTGGAAAAAGGTTAACCTTGCGAGGAAATAAAAGAGGCGCCGCTCGGACGGTACCCCAGCTAGGGTAAGGAACGTTGGCGACTGTAGCTGCTAGTGGACCTGACGCGCTCCGGGCGATGACCGTCGACCCGTACAAGGGCAAGTGGTCGACGCTGTCCAATACCACCCTCGGGATGCTGATGGCGACGATCGACGCGTCGATCGTGCTCATTTCCCTCCCCGACATCTTCCGCGGTATCCAGCTCGACCCGCTAACACCGGGCAACACCAGCTACTTCCTATGGTTACTGATGGGCTACATGCTCGTGACCGCCGTACTGGTGGTCAGCTTCGGCCGCCTGGGGGACATTGTCGGGCGGGTCCGCATGTACAACATGGGTTTCGCCATCTTCACGGTCTTCTCCATCTTGTTGTCGGTGACGTGGCTACACGGCACCGGGGCCGCCTTGTTCATGATCGTCATGCGCCTGATGCAGGGCGTCGGGGGCGCCTTCATAATGGCCAACACCTCCGCTATCCTGACCGACGCCTTTCCCCCCAACCAGCGGGGGTTGGCCCTCGGTACGAACATGGTGGCCGCCATCGCCGGCTCGTTCATCGGCCTGGTGCTGGGCGGCATCCTGGCGCCCATCAACTGGCGACTTGTGTTCTGGGTCTCAGTGCCGGTAGGCATCGTCGGCACGGTCTGGGGGGTCATCAACCTGAAGGAAAAGGGCGTCCGGAACCCGGCCAAGATCGACTGGCTTGGCAATGCCGCCTTTGCCATCGGTTTGATCGCCCTCCTGGTCGGGATCGTCTACGGCATCGAGCCCTACGAAGGCCACGCGATGGGTTGGACCAACCCGTGGGTGCTCGTATCACTGGTTGGGGGAGTGTCGACGCTGGGCCTGTTCGTCTGGATCGAGACCAAGGTGCCGGCGCCGATGTTCCGCATCTCGCTGTTCAAAATCCGGACTTTTGCCGCCGGGAACGTGGCCAGCCTGATGGCTGCCCTGGGCCGGGGTGGCCTCATGTTCATCCTCATAATCTGGCTCCAGGGCATCTGGTTACCGAGCCATGGTTATAGCTTCGCCCAGACACCTTTGTGGGCGGGGATTTTCATGCTCCCCTTGACCGGGGGGTTCCTGGTGGCGGGGCCGTTGTCGGGGTACCTGTCGGACCGCTTCGGGGCCCGGCCGTTCGCCACCGGCGGCATGCTCGCGGCCGCCCTCAGCTTCGGGCTGCTGGAGTTGCTCCCGATCGGCTTTTCCTACATCTGGTTCGCCGTCCTGATCTTCATAAACGGGCTCTCGATGGGCCTGTTCGCCTCTCCCAACCGGGCCGCCATCATGAACGCCGTCCCGCCAGACCAGCGCGGCCAGTCGTCGGGGATGGGGGCGACGATCATGAACTCGGCCATGGTGCTGTCTATCGGCATTTTCTTTACGTTGATAATTGTCGGCCTCTCTGCCGACCTGCCCACGACCCTGTACCAGGGCCTAACGGCTCACGGTGTTTCGGCCGCCGCCGCCCGGAGGGTGGCCGACCTCCCGCCTACCTCCTCGGTCTTCAGCGCCTTCCTCGGTTACAACCCCGTTCAGAGCATGCTGGCGCCGACTGGCGTCCTGGCCCACTTGAAGCCGTCCGAGGCCGCTTTCCTCACGGGGAGATCCTTTTTCCCGAAGCTGATTGCGGTCCCCTTCGGCCACGGCCTGCACGAAGCACTCGATTTCGCCCTCACGGCTTGCCTGGTGGCGGCGGCCGCTTCAGCCATGCTGGGCAAACAGTATTTCTACCAGGCGCCGCCCCAGCCCCGGCCCGCCGAAGTGACCGAGCAGGAACTCGTGACAGCGGGCGCCGGCACAGCCGGGGCCGGTGACCAGGTTCGCCGCTGAACCTGGTTACCGCTCGAGCTTTCAGGGAGCCCTCGTCTTCCACTCGACGTCTGATAACTGCGCCAGCGCCAGCAACAGCGCGTGGGTACCCTTTTGACCTCGGCCCTGGGCGCTGGCCGCGATGTACAGCTGTTCCGCCAGCGCCAGCCCCGGCAGGGAAAGCTTCATCCGGCGAGCTTCCTCGAGGGCAATCCCCAGATCCTTTATAAAGTGGTCAATTTTGAACCCCGGCTCGAAATCTCCCTTAAGGGCCCGCGGGCCGTAATTGGTCAGGGACCACGACCCTGCCGCCCCCGTGCTGATGGTCTCGATGACCTTGGCCACGTCCAGACCGGCACGCGAGGCATAGAGCAAAGCCTCGCAAACGCCCACCATGCCCGAAGCGATAGCGATCTGGTTGACCATTTTGGTGTGTTGGCCGGCGCCCGGCCCACCCTCGTACGTCACCACCTTGCCCAGCTGCTTGAAAAGCGGAAGGGCCTTGTCGAAGGGTTCTTCCCGCCCTCCGACCATGATGACGAGCGCAGCATTACGGGCACCGACGTCGCCCCCTGAGACCGGCGCATCGAGCGAACTGACTCCCTTGGCCGCGGCGGCGTCGAAAATCTCCTTTGCCAGTTGCGGCTCGCTCGTGGTCATATCGACGATGGTGGTGCCTCTGGCCGCCGTCGTCAGCACTCCCCTTTCGCCGAGCACCACGGCGCGAACGTCAGAAGGGTACCCTACCATCGTCACCGCGACGTCTACCCCCTCGGCCGCTTCGGCCGGCGAGGCGGACCACTGGGCGCCTTGCTCGATCAGGGACAGGGCGCGCTCCTTGGTGCGGTTGAACACTTTTACCGGGAACCCGGCAGCCAGCAAGTGGCCGCACATGGGCGCTCCCATCACTCCCGTACCTATCCAGCCCACCCTCAGAGGCTCATCGGTGGCCACAGTTACGTCTCCTTTGCACCCGCAGCTCGACGGGCGGCGAACCTCGGTCGGTGCGCCGTCCCCACACTGCCTATTGTTCGGGATATGAGGCCCGAGCTGCCAATCCGAGCCCAGGAACGGGAAATTGACGTGGCCATCGTCGGCGCCGGGCTGGCCGGAGCGGCAACGGCGTGGGCGGCGACCCGACGGGGGCTTTCCGTGGCCGTGTTCGAGCAGTTCGCCCTCGGCCACCACCACGGCAGTTCGCACGGCAGCGCCAGGATATTCCGGCGTGCCTACGAGGACGAGCTGTACGTACGGCTCACCGGCGAGTCGGCGGAACTGTGGCGCGAGCTCGAACTCGACACCGGGACGACGTTGCTGCGCCGGACTGGCGGGGTTGACCATGGCGCCAAACGTGAGCTCGAGCTCATCCACGAGCACTTGAGCGCCTTGCGCGTCCCCCATGAGGTGCTCGGCGCAGTCGAGGCGGGGCGGCGATGGCCCGGTATGCGCTTCGAAACCCCCGCGGTCTACCATCCCGAAGCCGGGGTGATCGACGCCTCAGCCTCGGTGGCTGCCTGTGCCGATGCCAGCCGGCGACGGGGGGCAATCATAAACGAGAGCACGCCTGTCACGAGGGTCGTACCCGATGAGGACGGCGCTATCGTGGTGGCCGGCGAACAATCCTGGCGGGCGTCGAGGGTGGTCATCGCCGCCGGGCCGTGGGTGGCGCAGTTGGTGCACGGCATTTTCCCTTTTCCCCCGGTGACGGTCACCCAAGAGCAGGTGTTCCACTTTCCCCGCCGCGACCTCTCGGTGGACTGGCCGACATTTGTCCATCGCGGTGCACGGTTCGTCTACGGGCTCCCAGGAGGTCGCGATGGGGGTGAGCGGGACGCACAAAAAGTTGCCGAACACGGCAATGGGCGGGTCACCACCCCGTCCGCCCGTGATGGCGCCGTCGACCCGGTGGCGCGGTCGCGCCTGGTCGGCTACGTGAGGGACTGGCTGCCCGGGCTGGTCCCCGAGCCGTTCAACGAGGCTACCTGCCTCTACACCACAACCGCCGACGAGGACTTCGTCCTTGACCGGCGGGGGGCCATAATCGTTTGCTCGGCCTGTTCGGGCCATGGTGCCAAGTTTGCCCCGTGGCTCGGGTCACGGGCAGCAAGTCTGGCCGCCGGCGACGGGACTGTCCTCGAGCGGTTCCGCGTCGACCGGCCCGGGCTTCTCGCGGGCAAATAGGGAGCCCGTAAGCCGTCATCTGCTTGATGGCTGACTAGTAGCCGCTGGGAGCGGTCGTTGTGGTGGTTTGACCGTTGCTGTTGGTCGAGCCGCAGGCGCTCGGGACAATGGCCAAAGCGGCCAATGCGGCTACCGCAGCCAGGCGGGCGCCCCAACGCAGAAATCTGCGCCGGCCGCCGGAGCCTGACTTTTGGTGAGATTGGTTCATATCTTTGCTCTCTGTCTACCTGAAGGCTTTCGAAGTGCCGATGACATGCCCCTGGGAGTTGACGGCCTGGACCTCGAACACATTGAAACTGCCCTGGACGCGTATGCGCGTCTCGAACCCCGACTTGGGGGCGCGGGCCACCACCGACAGC
>JASHVH010000094.1 GCA_030039575.1 Acidimicrobiales bacterium
AGTACCCGACCAGGAGTTCGACAAGCACCAAAAGCTGGTGTTCGAGAAAGAAATGCTCGGGCTTTACGTGAGCGACCACCCCCTGGTGGGCGCCGAGGCCGCATTGCGCCGCCATACGGACTGCACGATCCTCGACCTTCGCGAGGAGGGGCCGGGCCGCGAGCTCGGGGGGACGGGCGAGGCGGGCAACGGGTTGGGGGCGAACGGGGGCAACGACCCGAACGCCGGAACGGCCCCGGCCTGGCCCGGGGGGCGCAACGGCAACAGCGAGCGCTGGGTCGGCGGCGTCATCACCGGGCTCTCCCGCCGGTACACGAGGCGGGGCGAGCTAATGGCCACGTTCGTCCTGGAGGACTTGGAGTCCTCGATCGAGGTGTTCGTCTTCCCCCGCACCATGACCGAGGTCGGCCACCTCCTGGCCGACGACGTCGTTGTGTGCGTAAAGGGGCGGCTCGACCTGCGCGACGAGGTACCCAAGCTGGTTTGTTCGGAGGTCAAGAGGCCCCAACTGACCGAGTACGGGTCCGAGCCACTGCAGGTCGTCGTGCCGGTCAACGCCCTGGACGACAGGCGGGTGGAACGCTTACGGGAGCTCCTCCGCGAGCACCCCGGCCCGTCGCCGGTGTACCTGCATGTGGGGACCAAAGTGGTCCGCCTGGCCCACGAGTTCGACGTGACCATGAGCGCCGGCTTGCTGGCAGAGCTGCGGGTACTGCTCGGACCTGCCTGTTTGTGGAGCAGCGGGGCCCCGAGCCGCTAAACTTAACTTTGGTCCCCAGCCTGTGAGGAGTGATCAGCAGCATGATGTTCGATGTCGAGACCAAAGATTGCACAGCACTTTCCGATGCCGAGCTCGCCGATATGGCGGACATCGTGGCGGACGGCCCGGCCGGGCTGGACATCGGGTTGCTGTCCAAACAGAGGGACGAATGGGTGTTGATCACCCAGGCCCGCCACCAGGGCCGCCTGATGGGCTTCTCTTTCTGCACCCTCGAGCGCATCGGAGGCACTCCGTGCGTCCTGTGGGGCCTGGTCTCCGTGAAGCGCTGCGCTCAGCGCACAGCCATCCTCGACGCCCTTCGTGCTGACCAGTTCCGCAAGGCGGTGCTGGCCTTCCCCGACGAAGACGTCTTGGTGGCGACGCGACTGCGGGAACCGGGCGGCTTTGCCGCCTTCAACGGCCTGGTGGACATCTGCCCCCGCCCCGGTTACAAGGTCTCCGGCGAGGAGCGGGCGTGGTCCCGGCGCCTGGCCAAGCGCTTCGGGGCCGACGGCCGGGTCGACGACCGCAGCTTCATCGTCCGGGGCGACAGTTCCCCCTGCCCGGTGTTCGACTACGAGCCCGCCAGTGACGACGAAGTGGACCTCGAGGTGGAGACCGTGATGACGGCCCTCGACCAGGGCCGGCGTGACGTGCTCATTGCCTTCGGCTGGGCCATGTCAGAGGGCCTGGCGTCCGGCTTCAGGCTGTAACCGCCGCCTGAACTTCCGGAGGGAACATCAGCCGCGAACCTCGGGTTTCTGGAGGGAACACCAGGCGCGGGTTCAGGTACCGTGAGCGGGCTGGGAGCGGCCGGCTCGGCGTCGCCTTGGCTGAGAATGTTACTCCGGTTCAACCCGATCACTGACAAGGGGGCCTTGACGCAAGGCCATGTCGCGGTGTAAACTCCCCCTTGACGATGCCTAAAGAGCCGGAGAACAAGCCGCCAAAACCTCCCGACAACAAAGCCTTCATGGCGTGGTTGCAAACGCTGCCCGACCCGGAGCAGCGCTACAGAGCCGCCACTTCGGCGCTGGAGGAATACCAGGAGATCGTCAACCAGCTCTCGGAGCTGCGCGCCGGTGCCGTTTCAGACGCTTCGGAGGAGAGCTCGGTGAGCTCGGTGGCACGGCGCTTCGGGGTGAGCCGCCAGCGGGCGCACCAGCTCTTGCGACAGGCCAAACGCAGGGAGCCCAGCGCCGGCGGAGCCGGGGAGGCGGAAGAGCCGCCAGAAAGGAAGAAAAAATGACGAAGAGCGAAGAGTTTTCCGGGGGCACTACATTGCTGGTGCTAGTCGTCGACCGTTCGGGCTCGATGCAGTCCATCCGTCAGGATATGGAGGGCGGTATCAAGACCTTGCTGGACGAGCAGGCTGAAGCCCCTGGGGCGTGCGTTGTGACCGTCGCACAGTTCGACGACCAGTACGAGCTGTTGTTCCAAGGCGTACCGGTGGCCGAGGTCACCCGGTACGAGCTCGTCCCGAGGGGCAGCACCGCTCTTTTGGACGCCATTGGCCGCACCATCGGCGAGGTCTCCAACTGGCTCCGCCGTTTGGACGAGGACCGTCGCCCGGGCAAGGTTGTCTTTGCCGTCGTGACTGACGGCCTGGAGAACGCGAGCCACGAGTGGACAAGGGACAAAGTGATGGCGGCAGTGAAGGAGCGCGGCGACGCGGGCTGGCAGTTCACTTTCCTCGGAGCTAACCAAAACGCCATCCAGGAGGGTGAGGGCTTGGGTGTGGGAGCCGCTGCGGCGATGACCTATTCAGCGACGCCACTGGGGGCACGTGCGGCCATGTCGTCGTTGTCGGCCTCGGTTTCCCGACTGCGCAGCGGGGCCGACCATAGCCTTACTTACACAGAGGAGGAGCGCCGGCGGTCAGGTCCCGACTGAAAGTGCGTTGGCGGCCGTCCCCAGGGACAACTGTGCTAATAAAGTCGGGGGCCATGACAAGCATGGGGACAGGTCCAGAGATACCGGACGTCCAGGTCCACCTGGTCCGCGTGAGCCGGTCATGGGCTTGGTTCGGTTTCTTCGGGGCCCTTTCTTTTGTGGTGGGCATCCTGGTGCTGATATGGCCGGGGCACACGTTGGTGGCGCTGGCGGTCCTGTTCGGGCTGCAACTGGTGGTGAGCGGGCTCTTCCGTCTGGTTGCCGCGGTAGCGGTGACCGACGCAACCGGCGGGGCTCGAGCGCTCATGGCGGTCCTCGGGTTGCTCGGGCTGGTGATCGGTATTTGGGCCCTGCGCCACATCGACATCGCGCTGAGCCTCCTGGCACTGTTCCTCGGCATCTACTGGGTAATCGACGGCGTCATCGACACGTTCACCGCCGTCGTCCACCCTGAGCTCCCAGGCCGGGGGTGGGCGGCGGTCTCCGGCCTGCTCGCCATCCTCGCCGGGGTCATCCTGTTGGCGTGGCCGCAGCCGACGCTCCTGGTCCTCGCCGTTATCCTCGGGATCTTCCTGCTCTTCTTCGGAGTGCTGCAGTTGCTGATCGCGCTCGGCCTCCGCCAGGCATCGAAGGCCTGACCGCGGTCCTTGGGGAGGATCATGCGTGAACCACGGTAACCCCTAGTGCTCACCGGCGCCCTCGGGAGTACTTCCCCGTGGTGTCAAACCCTCCCACCTGTGCGGCAAGTCCTTGCGGCGTGGTCCCGAGGATGAGAAAATCGGCCCTCACCGACTTCCGGGGGGCTAGATGGTCGACCTGCTCATCGACATCGAGAACACTCCAGGCTCGCTGGCCAAGGTGGCCGCCGCCATAAGCGACGCCGGCGTCAACATCGCCTCGGCCACCTGCCTCGGGTCGGGTGGGCGGGCCGAGCTCCACATCCTCGTGCCCCACGCGGAGGCGGCCAAGCACGCGCTGGCGATCTCCTCCCTGGCGGTCACCAGCGAGCGCGAGGTCGTGGTAGTCGACGTCGAGGACCGCCCGGGAGTGCTGGCCGACCTGACGCGGCGGATCGCCGGCGCCGGCGTGGACCTCGACCTTGTCTACGTCGCCACCCAGGACCGGGTGGTCTTCGGGGCGGCCGACCTCCCTGCGCTACGGGCGGCGTTGGGGACCGACGCCCGCTGAGCGGGTGGCCCGCCCACGCCGCCGCCGGAGGCTCCTCCCGAGACTACGCCGCACACCTAGCGAAGGGGTACGACCGCCTCCACCACCTTGTAGCAATGGCCGTCGATGGGAGGCGAGAGGGCGACCACGATGTGGGCTCCCGGCCGCATCTGGGCGAACGTCCGCCCCGAGCGCTGGAGAGAAGCGGCCAACCGGGGGTCGCTGCACGCCAGCACCTGAGGCTTCCGGGCCCAGAAGAAGTGGCACCACAAGCGGCCCTCCTCCAGCGTGACCACCAGCGGACCGTTCGGTTTCGCCAGCGCCACCGAGGGATGGTCCGGGCTACGTTCCCAAAACGGGACCGTGGCGCTGTAAGACCCAAGCAGCGGACCTTTCTCGGGGTGAAGCAGCGGCCGGATCAGCCGCTTGGCCACGCGGCTCTTGACCCGGCCCGACAACTTGGGCGGCCCGGCAATCGCGATGGCGTCCGGCTCAGCCGGGTCAGGCAACAGGTCGGGGTCGTCGGCGACCGTTACATCTACCACGTCGTAGGGTCGTAGCCGCTGGTCGACCGCGGAAGCCGACCAGGCCCTGACCAGGGCGCCTGAGGCGAGGTCGACCCCACCGCAATGCCTCTCACCGGTCGACACGACCATGAGCCGTAGCGCAGTCCCGGGCGCGTCATCCAGCCGCGGCATCGACCTGCTCGGCGCTCTCAGGGAAGTACTATTGCGCACCAACAGCAATAGTGGCTGGTAGGGGCGGCCAATACGCGGATGGTCGCCATTTGGGTGCCCCAACGGCGGGCCCAGGGGACTGCAAGAAGTTACTGAGCATCGTCCGTGGTGGGGTTGGGACCGCTACGCCCCGGTCCTGGGCCCTGGCCGTCCGGCCCAGCCTCGTCGAGGAGGGCGGCCAGTTCGTCGGGCTTGGAGACAGGCAGCTTGCAGGTGTACGCCTCACAGACGAAGGCCTGGCCTGCGGTCTCCGGCCCGTCCCGGCCCTCCCACAACGGAGAGGGGTACGGCTCACCCCAGGCCAGGACCGTGTCAGGCAGGAAACGGTCCCAGACCGGGCGGACAAGGGGTTCGCTGGCCGATGCCACTACCACCTCGCGTCTTGGAGACCCGAGGTAACTGGCGGCCAGGGCCAGGCCCGGGAAGGCGGCGGGCGCCCGGGACAGGACAGGGGCCATGTACCCGACGGTGCGCCGGGAGATGTCGGAA
>JASHVH010000095.1 GCA_030039575.1 Acidimicrobiales bacterium
AGAAAAAGCGTCGCAGATGTGGTCCTCGAGGCTCTTGAGTTGGTGGCCGTGCCCGTCCCAGGTCTCGAAAGAGCGGCGTACGGATAGGGGCGCGTGGAGCGAGGGGGCCCAGCTCCTTACGTCGCCGGCGTTGGGCACGGCGCGCCCTGGATCGCAGTCACAAATGCCCGGTGTGAAGAGCAGGCTTACATGGCGAGGCTGGTACCTGGCGGGTTCGATAGTGGCGATGACCCTGTTTGCGTCCCTGTTCGGCGTCGAGGAGTTTTATGCTCTTGCCGCCGCGTCGGGCGCAGTGCTGCTAAGCGCCGCTATTTGGTTAAAACGTCATAATCGATTGGGCGTGTCCGCCGTCACCGAGGTCGACTCCCGCCGCGCTACCGCCGGCAGCAGCGTCAGTGCTCGCCTTGTGCTGACCAACTCGAGCCCCAAGCATGTGCCGCCTATCACTGTGGACCTCCCACTCCGGTACAGGAGCACCTGGCAAGGAGGTGACGGCGGCCAGGCAACCGGCCTTGCGGCTGAGGCGCCCTGGTGCTTCTGCCTTCCCGGCTTAAGCGCTCACGCGCGGGCAGGGATAACGTTCAAGCTCTCAACTGCCAGGCGCGGCCTCTGGGTGATCGGACCGCCCACGGTCATAGTGTCCGACCCGCTGGGGCTGACCGAGAGTTTTTGCTGCGGAGGCACAGAGAACTACCTGGTCGTCCAGCCCAGGGTGCAAGCTTTGGCCGTCCTGCCACAATTGGCCACCGCCACCCGCCCGGGGGTCGCTACGCACCGGTTCCCGGCGCATCGCGGCGAGGAACTACATACGTTGCGCGAGTACCGCGACGGCGACGACCTGCGCCAGGTCAACTGGCGGGCGACCGCGCGTTGGGACCGTCTTGTGGTGCGCGAGGACGAGGCAGCCCGAGGTTGTTTGGTCAACATTGGCCTCGACCTGCGCACCAATTGCCGAACCCCGGGATCTCTCGAACGCGCCGTCGAAGCAGCCGCCGGCATCGCCTGCATGGTGCTGGCGCAACCAGTCGGAGAACTGTGCCTGACCACGACGTTCGGGCAGAAATGGCGAGGTTCGGGTAAGGGAGCACGGAACGAGGTCCTCGATATGCTGGCGCTGGCTGCCTCCCACAGCGAGCAGACTTCCGTGGTGCTTTTCGGCGCTCAGGCCCAAATGGCCGTGCTCGTCTCAGCCACGGAAAAAACGGCTGTAGAACTACTGGTGCGCGAGAGCCCCGCCGTCCTGAGCTCGATCGTCGTAGTGCTGACCGACGAGGTGCCGTCCAAAGACCAGCCCATCGTTGCAGTGCGACACCTCGGCCCGCCGTTAGCCCCGGTGACGCTCATTAGAGCGGGAGGAGATCTGCAAGCGGCCTGGTCGGCGGCTGTCGGCCCCGAACCTCTTGCTCAACGGGCGATCGCCTGGCGTCCAAGAACCGCCGCCGCCCGCCCTACTCAACCACAGCGCACCGGGCCATGAGCGCGCCGGTGACTGCGGGCCCCAGTTCGTTGGCGCCGAACGCAGACGGGGCGGGAAATGCCCTGGGCACGAGCGCTGACCTGGCCACTACGCTCGCCTTGGCCATCCTGGTATTGACCGCGTCGGCCGGGTTCGCGCGCATTTATTCCGGTGCATCTTGGGTGCCAGCCGTCGTGGTTACCGTGATAACCGCGGCGGCGGCGGCGTTTTTGGCCCGCCTGGCAAGGTGCCGACGGACGACCGCCTCGTTCTGTGGTCTCCTGGCCGTCTGGATCTCGAGTTCGGAGCTGGTCCTTGGGGCCACCACGCAGCATGGCCTCCCTCTGCTCGGCACCCTGAGGGCGGCATCTGAAGCTTCTCGCCAAGCGGCGGCGGCCTTCATGGCGGTGACCGCGCCGGTTCACCCGCGGCCTGGTTTCGAGCTGTGGTCAGCGTGGGGAGCAGGGGCGGCCTTCGTTGCTGCCGACTGGTTGGCTGTTCGTCGTGAATCGTTGGGCTCGATCCTGCCGCCCTTGCTCCTGTTTGTGACCACGTGCGTTCTCGGCGTGCCTGCCGGCCGGACCTGGGCCGTGGGAACTTTTATCACCGCCGCGCTGCTTTTTGGTCTCGTCCAGCAATGGGCGGCCAGAGTTCGTTGGCCCCCGCCCAAAATAGAAACCCTAACCGGCCCACAGGTTGCGTCGCCGTCGGCGGGACAACCGGTGCCGGGCCATCGAACACCCCGGCGGCCCCCGTCTCTGGCGGCAAGCGGGACGGTTTTTATCGCGGTGGCCGTCGTGGCCGGAGTAGTCGTTGTCCCCGCTCTTGGAAAGGAGGGCTCCGGTGCGGCGGGCTGGCGGAGGATTTTCAACACCACGGCCCGGGTAACGCCGGACCCTCTCGTAAGCATTCGAACCGATCTGCTGCAGGGTGCGCGCGCGCCGGTCTTCGTAGCGCAGAGCACGGCAGCCGCCTACTGGCGCCTCACCAGCCTTCAATATTTCGACGGCACTGATTGGACGGGGTCGGGCACTTACCGCGATGTGAACAACCGGCTTTCGGTCACGATGCACCGGTCCGGCCAGCGACAGATCCTGGAGACATTCCACATCCAGGAGCTCGGCTCGCCCTGGCTCCCGGTCGCTTTTCAACCGGAGGCCGTCAGTGCGATCGCTGGTGCCAGCTACGACCCGGTATCGGGGAGCTTGCTGGTGCACAACTTGACGGCCGACGGCGAATCCTACCGGGTCGTCGCGGACGACGATCAGGCTGCCCACAATCCGGCCGTCCTGGCCGCCGTGGGGACCATCACGGCCAAAGACCGCTTCGAACTTGCCCAATTCCTCCGGCTGCCGCCCGGCATCCCGGCGAACGTGCGCCAACTTGCTCGGCGACTGGCCCCTGCCGGCGCCGACGAGTTCCAAAAGGCTCTGGGACTACAGGATTTTTTCCATCGCCCGCCATTTGTGTACACGCTAGCGCCGCCTGACAACAGCAGTGGCAACAGCCTGGTGGGGTTTCTCTTCCATAATCATGCAGGTTATTGCCAGCAATATGCATCGGCGTACGCGGTCTTGGCCCGGCTCGTTGGGCTGCCGACCCGGGTGGCAGTAGGCTTTACGACGGGCACCCCAATTGGCAGGGACAAGTGGCAGGTCTTCGGTGGGGACGCTCACGCGTGGCCCGAGGTGTGGTTCCCAACGGTTGGTTGGGTACCTTTCGAGCCCACGCCAGGGTTCGCCATCCCATCGATTCCGTACACCGGTACGTCAGGAAACCGTCTCAGGAGCGGCACCGGACCTTTTGTGAATGCTGGTGGTTTCGTAGCCAGTCGCGTCCCGGCGGCGGCCTCCTCCGCGCTCTCCACCGTTGCGAAAGGGGCACCGCGGGCAAGTGACGTCGCTGTCCTGTCCGGTACCAGGCCACACCGCTACGGAAATGATCTTCGCCTAATGGCTTTTGTGGTGCTGGTCAGCCTGGCCCTTTGGGCCGCCCTGGTCCGAGCGGGCCAGCTACTGCGTTGGCGCCGGCGGCGGCTCCGTCTGGCCCGTAGCGGTACCGATAGGACACTCCCCTTCCCGGCCGCCTGCCGACGTCCCGTGGCCCGGCAAACTCGCACGCCTGGCGACGCCGAGTTGGCCTTTGGCAAGCTGCTATTGGTTTGGGAGGAGCTAGCTGAAGTACTGGGCCTTTCAGGCTTGCTGCGGAGCGCGAGCGAAACCCCCACCGAATTCGCCCGCCGCGCCGGAGAGGCGTTGAGGGACCGAGGGACCTTGACCAACCGGCAACGAGATGCCTTAGCCGAGATCGGAGAGTTGTTTAGCCGGGCTGCGTACAGTGGCTGGCGCCCACCAGTCGGCCAGTTGGTCGATGTACAGACTGCGGCAGACCAGATTGCTCGGCGCGCCCGAGCTGGGCTGGCGTGGCGCCAGCGGCTGCCGCGTTACCTGGACCCAAGGACGACTTGGCGTCCCGTTGCTGCAGGCCCGGATTTCCGGCACGGCGTAAGCGGTACGTAGGACTAACGCGTACCTTGACCGCACAGCCGTAGCATGGTCGTGTGCGACCCCGATAAACGGTGGGGCCAGCATTGTGACGGGGACCGCCGGCGTCTCGACCTCAGTTTGAACCGTATTGGATCTTCTCTTCGGCGGCTGGCTCAGTCTCGGGCTGCCCCTGTCGCTCAACCGCGGTGGCTAAAAGACGAGAGTGGTCGACGGCGATCGCGGCCCACGTTGCCAGCGTGGTGGCGGCGTACTCGTCGGCCTCCGTGAACTCACCTATCCGCTTTTCCGTCAGGTACATATTGCCCCACGCTTGCCCTCGGATCGTTATCGGCACGCCGAGGAACGAGTGCATCTGCGGATGTCCCGGGGGGAACCCGGACGAGTGCGGGTGGTCGCTCACGTTGGCCAGCCGTAGCGGTCGGGGGTCGTGGATCAGCACCCCAAGGACGCCAAAACCGCGGGGCAGGTGGCCGATCGCGCGTTCTTGCTCCGGAGCCAACCCACGAGTGATAAAGCGCTCGAGCTCGCTGCGCGATTGGTCGAGGATCCCGATTGCGGCGTACCTGCAAGCCGTAACCGAGCACGCCGTCTCCAGCAGCCGGTTCAGCAACACGTCCAGGTCGAGCTCGCCAACCAGTGCCGGCCCCAGCGCGATCAACTGCCGCAGCCGGTCGACCTCGAGGACTCTGTTGACGTCGCGCCTAAGCACACGGTAATGCTACTTCGACGCCACCCTCTGCGGGCCAAAACCGCGGCTCATTACTGGCTGGCGGCCTGAGGGCCCCTCTCTAGTTGGCGAACGGGATCCCGACCAGACGGTCGTCGGCTACAAAACCGTCGGTATTGCCCTTCGAGTCCATATAAAACCCGACGATCTGGCCGGTGTTGTTGAGGCCGTTGACGACCGTGCTCCCAACACCGTTGGGGTCGCTGATCGTCTTGAGCATGCCTCCGCTATCGACGAAGCCGTAGGTCTGGCTGTGCTGTCCTACGTACATCCCGACCGCTACGCCGTCGTCGTTGAGGCCGAAGATCTCGGTCGTGGTCGACCCTGGCACCGCTATGGTCTTCCACGCGGCGCCTTGCTTGATGAAGCTCACGATGTCGCCATTGGCTTTGGTAAAGAAACCGGCCACGGCACCGTGGTCGTTTATCGCGGTTGCCGTGGAGCTGGTGGCCCCGGGCGGGTTGATGGGCGTGAACACCCTGGTGACCCGGTCCCAGATGTAGGCGTGCGAATTGTTCTTAGAGTCGTTGTAGAAACCGGCCGCCTGGCCATTGTTGTTCAGGCCCAGGAGCTGGTTGACCGGGGGCTTCGATGACGTAAGCGGGTCGCTCACAGACGACGTAACGCCGCCCTCGTCGAGGAAACCGTAGTTGGCGCCGGACGGGAGAGCGTAGAAACCGACGGTGTTGCCCCAGTCGTTTATGGCGGTGACCTGAGTTTGCTGGGAACCCGTGAAGTTCTCGTTGGTAAAAGTGCGCCCGCTGTAAGGCGTCATGGTGAAACCCTTGTTGGGGTGTGTAGCGGCGGGCGAGCCGCTCCCGAAATAACCGGCGATGACACCGAAGTCGTTAACGCCGAGCAACTGGTTGAAGGTCGGGTCGGCCGGGTCGCCGAGCGTGGTGAAGCTGTAGTGGCTCGACACATCCGGAAGGGCGGACATCGTCGTCGAGGCCGACGCATCAGCGGCCGCACCAGGGGCGAGTATTGCCCCGACGGCAATGGCGAGGACGAAGCGGGCGCCCGACGCCTTGTGCGAGCGAAGGGGCGGGAGCCGCCGGGCCAGTCGAGCCTGGCGCTGGTTAGTGGGAGTGGCTGATGGGGTGGCGGGCATGGCACTTCCTTTTCGAGAAGGGTTGGTTGGCTGCGGCCGAACTTCCGGCGGGCTTGACGGTGGCGCCAGGCCCCCGGGGAGGCCGACTTACCGGCCCAGAGAGAGACACGTGTGCCAGGACCACCTGGTTCAAACGTCGACGGGAAAATTTTTGGCGACCGCTACCAGATCGGCAGCGCTCGGTAATCTC
>JASHVH010000096.1 GCA_030039575.1 Acidimicrobiales bacterium
CAGCGTTCGGCCGCGGAGTGGGGCATCAGGGACGAGTGCCCCTCGTCGCCTCACGTTGGGTTGCTCGGGTCCATCGCCGACGGGCCCGACGAGGTAAGGCGTGCCGTACGTGACGAGTTGCGCCGCGGTGCAGACCAGATCAAGGTGATGGCGAGCGGCGGCGTGATGTCGCCGACAGATCCGCTCGCGTCGGTCCAGTACTCGCTCGACGAGCTCACGGCCGCCGTTCGGACGGCCCAAGCGGCGGGGACCTACGTGCTCGCCCACGCGTACACGGCGGAGGCTGCCCAGTTGTGCATCGAGGCCGGAGTGAGGTCGATCGAGCACGGGAACTTGATCGACGAGCAGACGGCGGAACTGATGGCTGCCCGCGGCACCTTCTTGGTGCCGACCCTGGTCACCTACGAGAAGCTCCACAGCGACGGGGCGCGTCATGGTATTGGTCACGACCAGCTCGAAAAACTGGAGGCCGTCATAGGCGCCGGGTTCCGGAGCCTGGAGCTGGCCCACCGCTACGGGGTAAAGACCGGCTCGGGGTCCGATCTGTTGGGCCCAATGCGCCAGCACCAAGGCGAGGAAATCGCCCTGCAGGCCAAAGTGCTCGGCGCCGGGGGCGCCATCGTCGCCAGCACCAGGACCAATGCCGAGCTGCTGCGGCTCGAGGGCGAGCTCGGGACGCTCGAGGTGGGAAAGCGCGCCGACCTTATCGTGGTCGATGGCGACGTGCTCGCCGAACCGGGGCTACTCGGGCAGCCCGACAAGACCGTCCTTGTTGTGCAGGCCGGCAATATTGCCATTTCCCGGCTCGGCTGAAACGTGGTGGTCCCGGCGTAACTAGGACCGGTCGGCGCGGTCGTGGCGTACTTTGCTGTCGAAGCCTTGCGGTTGAGTTTGGCCTTCGTGGACCAGTTGGGCCCGTCATCCCGAAATGGGGTCGTCAGGCGGCGGCCGAGTATTGAACTCGTTCTGCGCGGCGGCCACCCCTTTATCCAGGATCATCTCGACTGCGTCGGCGGCTGTCTCGACGGCGGCATTGAGCTTCTGACGCTCGAGCCGGGTGGGGGTGGACAGCACATGGTCGATGCCGTAATCCTTGCCCCCCGGGGGCTTGCCGATACCGATGCGTACCCGGGAGAACTCGTCCGAACGCAACCACGCCTTTATCGAGCGCAGCCCGTTGTGGCCGGCCAAACCGCCGCCTGACTTTACCCGTACTGTCCCGAGCGGCAGGTCGAGCTCGTCGTGGACAACTACGAGCTTGGTCAGGTCCGAGATCTTGAAGCGCCTGACCAAGCGGACGACGGAGCGGCCCGACTCGTTCATGAAGGTCTGAGGGAAGGCGAGCACCAGTCGCTTCCCGTCTACCTGGGCTTCAGCGACGAGAGCCAGCTCTTTGCCCTGCCGCAGCCGCTGCCCGTGGCGTTCGGCAAGCAAGACGACGGTGTCAGCGCCAACGTTGTGACGTGTCTTCGCGTAACGTGGGCCGGGGTTGCCGAGCCCCACCACCAGCAGGTCGGCGCCGGCGGTGCCCTGGGACTTGTGCGCTCTGAACAGAGCCGGCTCAGCCCTCCTCAGCCGCAGCTGCCCCACCCGAAGCGGGCGCCTCCGCTGCCGGTGCCTCGGCCGCCTCAGTCGCCGCCTCGGCCGCTTCCCCAGCCGCGGCCTCTTCGGCGGCCAGCGCCGCCGCCACCGTAGACGCAGCGGCGATCACGACGGGCTCTTCGGGGTCGACCTCGGTGGTTACTCCCCTGGGGAGCACCAGGTCGCGCACCCTCAGTGCGCCACCTATCTCCAGCTCGCTGACGTCGACGCCGATCTCTTGAGGGATCTGTTCGGGGGTGGAGCGGACGGTCAGTGTGGTCAGGGTGTGCTCGAGGAGGCCACGCTCGCGCTCGACCTGCGTGGCCGTACCCACCAGCACAAGCGGGACTTCGGCGCTCACGATCTCGTCCCGGCGCACGACCTGGAAATCGACGTGGGAAAGTGTGTGCCGGACCGGGTGGCGCTGGAGCTGGCGGGCCAGCACGAGGTGGCTCGAGCCGTCCACGTCCAGGGTGAGCACCTGGTTGAGCCCGTGGACCGACAGAGCCGCGCGCAGGTCTCTGGCGCCCACCGAGACAGCCAGCGGCTTCATGCCGTGCCCGTACACGACGGCCGGCACCCGGCCCTCGTGGCGAAGCCGCCTCGACGCGCTCGACCCGGTCGTCCGCCCAAGTTCAGCGATCAACTTCACTTCTGCCATGTCTCGCTCGCGCTCCGCTCCTCGTCGGTACCCCGCCAGATGTTCCTCGGGGGAAAAGGGACCCTTTATGATAGCCCGTCTGAGCTGCGGCGGGGAGGCGCTCAGCGTGTCACTACGCTCCCGGGCCGCGGCCGGCGCCTGCGGCGAAGCAGGGTGCCACCCGAACCGCCGTGTACGGGTGGGCGGACCGCCAGCGGCCGGCGAGGATGGCCGGCTCCAGTGGCGCTAAGTCTGGTTGTCGCCCCCGAAGATCTGGGAGACCGAGCCCTCTTCGAACACGGCCCGGATGGCATCGGCGAACGTCTTGGCCACGGAGACGCTTTCGATCTTTTCGAACTGCTTCTCGGGCGGCAGCGGGACAGTATCGGTTACAACGATGCGCGATATCTTCGAGTTCTTCAGGCGGTCGATAGCCGGCTCCGAGAAAACTCCATGGGTGGCGGTGGCCCAGACCTCGGTGGCGCCTTTTTGGTGGAGCAGCTTGGCCGCCTCACACAGGGTCCCGGCCGTATCGATCTCGTCGTCTATCATCACGCACATACGCCCGCGGACGTCGCCCATGACGTCGAGCGCCTCGACATGGCCAACACGGTCGACGCTCCGGCGTTTATAGATCGACGCCATGTCCACGTCCCCGGCGCTACGGGCCGCCTTTTCTGCCACTTTGGTCCTGCCCGTATCGGGCGCCACCATGACAAAATCGCCCGGGACGTTGGTCCTCAGGTAGTCGACGAGAAGGTTTACGGCAGTAAGGTGGTCCACCGGCCCGTCAAAAAAGCCTTGCACTTGGCCGGAATGCAGGTCCACGGACATTATCCGTTCGGCGCCGGC
Organism: Acidimicrobiales bacterium; assembly: GCA_030039575.1. GTDB lineage: Bacteria > Actinomycetota > Acidimicrobiia > Acidimicrobiales > Palsa-688 > Fen-671. Next base: position 3,074 of record JASHVH010000096.1, read on the forward strand.
GGCGTGGAAAAAGTCTGCCACCATCCTGGCCGTTATCGGTTCACGTGCCCTCGATTTGCGGTCCTGGCGGCCATAGCCATAGCGGGGGCAAACGGCGGTTATGCGTTTGGCCGAGCCGCGCTTGGCCGCGTCGATCATCACCCACTGCTCCATCAATAGGTCGTTGACGGACTTGCCGTTTGCGGGCGCGTGGGTCTGCAAAATGAAAACATCGCCGCCTCGCACAGACTCGCCAAACCGTGCCCGGATTTCGCCGTTAGGGAAATCCGTAAGCTCGCAAGGCCCTACCTCCACACCCAGGTTGGCCGCGATGTCATGCGCGAGCTCGGGGTGAGACCGCCCGGCGTACAGCAGCAGCCGGTGCCTCGAGACAAGTTCCACCCTCCTACCCCCCTTCTAGACCAGAGGCGCCCGTGGCCGGCCGGACGACCGCACCCCGTGCAACGACCGCGCCGGGCGTCAACCAGACCCACGGGCCCACACGAGCATCCTCCCCTATCGTCACCCTCTCCGCAAAGGTGGCCCGGACGTGTGCCCTGGCGCCGACGGTGCAGTCGACCAGGTGGCTCGCCGGCCCGATCTCCGCGCCCGTGGCCACTTTCGTGGTCCCCTGAAGGATAGTGCCAGGCAGCAGGGTGACGTCCTCGGCCAGCTCCACCGTGGAGTCAAGGTAAGTGCTCTGCGGGTCGAACATCGTTACCCCCTGGCTCATCCACCACTGGTTCACCCGTGCTCTCAGCACCGCTTCGGCACTGGCTAACTGGCAGCGGTCGTTCACGCCGCTCGCTTCTACCGGGTCCCGGGCCACCAATGACGTGACCGGGTAACCGGCATCGTGTAGCACCGCGACCACATCAGTCAGGTAGTGCTCACCCTGCGAGTTCTCGGGGCTCAGGCGGCGCAGGGCCGGGGCCAGGACGGACCGGCGGAAAGCGTAGATCGACGTCGCCACCTCGTCGATCGCCCGCTCCTCTTCCGTGGCGTCCGTCTCCTCCACAATGGCGGCGACCCGGCCGTCCCGCGACCGGACCACCCGGCCGTACCCGGTCGGGTCCGGCAAGCGGGCGGTCAGCAGGGTGGCGGCCGCCGATGAGGCCCGATGGGCCGCCACCAGAGCCTCGAGCGTCGTGGGCCGAAGCAAAGGCGCGTCGCCGGGCAGGACCACGAGGTCGTCGAGCTCGCTGTCGTCGTCGCTGAACGCCGTCAAGGCCACCGACAAGGCGTCCCCAGTGCCCCGTTGGACGGGCTGGTCGACGACGTCGAGCGGGAGCTTCGGGGACTTCCCTTCGGCCAGGGCTTTTGTCATCCGGGTGGCGTCGCGCCCCACGACTACGACCACACGTGACAGTTCCAGGCCTGACAGCGCATCGAGCACCCACAAGACCATCGGCCGACCGCATAGCCGGTGGAGGGGCTTAGGCCGTGAACTGCGCATGCGAGTCCCCTCGCCTGCCGCCAGTACCACCGCGGCCAATTTTGGCTGGTCGGCGGGCCCATGGCTGCCCGGGCGACGCGGTTGTTGGTCGTAGTTGCTCACGCTCATCTTTCTAGTCGCGCCGTCCAGCGCGGGCGGGTTATATGAAGCGCGTGCCGTCGCCGGACAGGTTGCGACCGGATTACGAGGTATGGTTGACCTGGCTCGACCCATTGGGCCTGCGGTACGGCCAGGACGACGCCGGTCCGGGGTAGTTCAATTGGAAGAACGCCGGACTTTGGATCCGGATGCTTGGAGGTTCGAGCCCTCCCCCCGGAGCTCGCCACACGATCTCGTCGTCAACGCGAGCGGGACGCATGTAGGCGAGAGTATGGCGGAAGCCGATCGCTTGGCCCAGAACCCCGATGGCACGAGCGATGCCCATCAATTGGCAGTAGTTCTTCAGCCTGCTGCCGACAACGATCCATAGGTAGCGAACCCGTTGGCGGCAGTCGAGGCTTTCGTGGTGCGCCTCATGTCCCTCAGCCACCACAGCCGCTATCTCGTCCAGGGTTTCGAGAACTCCGACGAGCTGAGCTCTGGCGCTAGCAACCCGCCGGTCACTCACGCAGCGCCGACGCGGCCCACAAGCTTGCGCCCTGGTCGCGCGCCAGGCGCGGTCGCAGGCACCACGGCCGGCCGCCAACCCAAGCGCGACTCCACCTCGTCCTCGAAGGCAACAACGTCGAAGTAGGTGCGGCTCGCTTCCACGGCGACCACAAGCTCACCTGGCTCGTCGCCGATGTGAAGATCAGAGAGGCCGTGCTCGCCAGCTACACGCAACAGCAACTCAACGGCGGCATCCAGCTCCTCGGGGTTCGGGCGACGGGTCACGTTTCAAGGTTACCTGCATCAAACGGCGGCCCAAGCCGACGGCTACTGGACAACTGGCGGGCATCCGCGACAG
>JASHVH010000097.1 GCA_030039575.1 Acidimicrobiales bacterium
GGTAGGAAGCTGAAGATGCCACCACCGTCGTTGTCGACGACGACCACATCGAGGTCGATGGCGGACCGGAGGCCTGTCAGCAGCGCGCCCGCGTCATAGAGGAAGGCGAGGTCGCCGACCAGGGCGACGACCTGGGCCCGACCACCCGGCCCGGGGCCCGTGGAGGCGGCTACCCCCAGGGCGGTGGAGAGGACGCCGTCGATCCCATTGGCACCCCGGTTGGCCAGGACCCTGATGCCCGCCCGGGGCCGGCTCCACCATTCCACCTCCCGGACCGGCATCGACGACGACACGACCACGGCCGCGCCCGTGGCCACCTCGTCCAGCAGGCAACGGGCTATCCCCGGCTCCGTTAGGCCATCCTCTCCGGCCAGGACCGCGTCGATGGCGCTCTGAGCCAGCGCGTCAGCGCGAGCCCACTGACGCCCCCAGGCGCTCTGCGCAGGAGCGGGCGACGCGGTCCTCAAGTTGTCGGCGACGGTGTGGCAGAGCAGGCCCGGGTCGGCCACGATGACCTCCCCCGGGGGGCGGTCGGGCACCGCCCAAGCACCGCCGGGGTCAACCAGGACCTGGGCACAGCCGAGCCCGGCCAGCCACTCGTTCACCACCCGGGAAGCCCATGGGGCGCCTAGCCGCAGGACCAGCTCGGGACGCCACCCGCGTACGGGAGCGGCCCGCAGCAGCGCATCTGCGGTCCCGATGGCACCAGGCAGGCGGCAACCGCTCTGGGGGGTGGCCAACACGGGCCACCCGGTGGCCTTCGAAAGCGACCACACGGCGTCGGGTTCGCCGGCTCCGGCACCGGCCACTATCACGCCTCGTTCTCCGGCCCCAACCAGCAGCTCCACGGCACCGGCGGGAGGCGGGCGCAGGGCTGACGGCTCGACGCGATGCCACGGGGCGCCATCTGGTCGACCCAGGCGCAGCCAGCGCAGGGCTCGGCGGCGGTCCGCGCCGGCGCCGGCCCCCAGCGCCGCCTCTATGGCTTGGTCGGTCTCTTCGTCCTCGGCTGGCTCCAGGACCGCCTCGGCCCGGCCCAGCAGCGGCTCTCTGAACGCCAGGTTGAGGTGCACAGGCCCCGGCGGGTGCGCCCCTCCGGAAGCCTCCCGAACCGACCGGGACGCCAGCGAGCGCCAAGACCAGGCGGCGCCCAGGTCGGCAGGGCCGGGGTTCGCCTCCCAGCGCACGCCGCCGCCGAACAGCCCGACCTGGTCGACGGTCTGGGGAGCGCCGAAATCATGGAGCTCCTCGGGCCGGTCGGCCGTAACCGCCAGCAGCGGGACGCCCGCGTGGTCCGCCTCGACCACGGCGGGGTGCAGTTCGGCCGCGGCGGTGCCGCTCGTCGTCACGACGGGAGCCGGCGCCCCGGTGGCCAGGCCGAGGCCGAGGGCGAAGAAGCCGGCGGACCGCTCATCGGCCAGTACGTGCAGGCGGAGCGCGCCCCGTTCCGCCGCCTCGGCCAGGGCGACGAGCACCGGCGTCGACCGGGACCCCGGGCACGCCACCGCGTTGCGCACGCCGGCCCGCAACCATTCGTCAACCAGGACGGTGGCAAAGGCGGCCTGAACGTCTTCGGGCGGCGGAGACTGTCTCATTGCGGCAGCGACCGGGTCATTGCGCGCGAGTTCGGGTCATTGCGCCAGAATCACCCGGTGGCTCAAGACCACCCGTCAACGGACGACCACCAATCGGCAGAGGCTCACGAACTGGCACAGTACTCATCGCCAAAGAACCCGCCCGTAGACACGGGGGCGCCCCAGGCACGGCTGACCGAGACGGGGGTGCTCCCGATAGGCCCACGACTGATGGCCGGGCCGAGGACGGGCCCCGCAGACGCGGGCGCCGGAGAGGGCGCCGCCGCGTACGGCCCGGTCCCGACCGGGGCCCTTTCCGTCACTCGTACCGGCGATGCCGGCGGGCAGGGCCCAGGCCCCCTCGTGCTCCTGCACGGCTTCACCCAAACGGGCGCCTCGTGGGCCCCCGTGGTCGAGGCCCTCCATGGCCGGTTCCCGGTAGTGCTTCCCGACGCCCCCGGTCACGGCGGCTCTTCCGGCGTACGAGCAGGTCTGTGGCAGACGGCCGACCTGTTGGCCGCGGCCGTCGCCGGCCCGGCTATATGGGTGGGCTATTCGATGGGCGGGCGAACTGCGCTCCATTTGGCCCTGGCGCACCCCGAGAAGGTGGCGGCGTTGGTCCTGGTCAGTACCTCGGCCGGCATCGACGACGACGTCAAACGAGCGGCCCGGCGGACGGCCGACGAGGCGTTGGCGCGGCGGGTCGAATCAGAAGGTACGGAACGTTTCCTGGCGTGGTGGCTGGCCCAACCGCTGTTCGCCACCCTCCCCCGGCACAGCGCCGGCCTCGAGGACCGTCTCACGAACACGCCCGAAGGCCTGGCGGCCAGCTTGCGCTTGGCCGGCGCCGGTGCTCAGGGCTCCCTCTGGCCCAGGCTCGGCGAGCTGGGTCGCTCGGCCATGCCGGTGCTCCTGCTGGCGGGCGAACTCGACCGCGACTACCGCAGCTATGCCGAACGCATGGCCGCCCTCATCGGGCCGACGGCGCACGCCGGGACCGTGCCCGGCGCCGGGCACGCCTGCCATCTGGAACGGCCCCGTGAGGTGGCGGCGGCCATCGCCGGTTTTTGGGAGGGGGTAGCTCCGGTCTAGAGAGCCAGGCCAATGGCGAGTAGCACGCCCAGGACCAATTGCGCTCGCCCGGTGGCTCCCAGGACAGGGATGAGCGCAGGCCCTTCGGCTCCCGAGGCCACGGCGCGCAATGGCACCAGGGCGAAGGGGAGGGCGCCCAGGCCGAGCAGCGCCCAGGGGCGGCTGACGGCCAACGGGACCACCAACAGGACGGCCAGGAGGACACACCCCTCGTAGAACCGTCGGGTGGCGGCCGGGCCCAGGCGCACGGCCAGCGTGCGCTTGCCGGCGGCGGTGTCACCGGGTATGTCCCGCAGGTTGTTGACCACCAAGAGGGCCACGGCCATGAGGCCCACAGGGAGCGCGGCCAACACCTCGAGCGTCGTCAGCGCCTCGGTCTGGACGTAGGCGGTCCCCGTGGTCGCCACCAGCCCGAAGAAAACGAACACGGACAGTTCGCCCAGCCCGACGTAGCCGTACGGGCGCGGGCCGCCGGTGTAGGACCAGGCCGCCGCAACGCACACCGCGCCCAGCGCCACCAACCACCACCCGGCCACCGCCGCCAGGGCCAGCCCGGCTACTCCGGCGACGGCGAAGGCCATCAGGGCGGCCCGTTTGACGGCCGCCGGGGTCGCCAAACCCCCCGCCACCAACCGTACCGGGCCCACCCGTACGGTGTCCGTGCCCCTCACCCCGTCGCTGTAGTCATTGGCGTAGTTGACGCCGACCTGGAGCGACAACGCCACCACCCCGGCCAAGACGGCTCGCCACCAGATGGCCGCGCCGTAGGCGACCGCCGCCCCGGTACCGACGAGCACGGGCACCGCCGAGGCCGGCCATGTCCGCGGGCGCGCCCCGGTCACCCACGGGTGCCTCACGGGGCTCTGCTGTACCATCCTGCTGCGGCCTTTCTCGTTCGCCTCGTCCACGGGCGGGCGCTCACACAGGTCCTGGCGGCAAACTAGCGAACATGCCCGACCTCGTGGCGATCGACCTGCCTGGCGGCCCGCAGTTCGTGGCTGCCCTCGGGGCCGCGTGGGAGGCCGGGAACGCGGTCGCCCCCCTTGACCAGCGCCTGGCCCCGCCGGCCCGGCGGCGCTGGCTGGACATGCTGCGGCCCGCTCGCGTCGTCAGCGCCGAAGGTACGGAGCGCCGCCCGGGAGCGAGGCCCGTCGAAGAGGGCGACGCGCTGGTCGTGGCGACCAGCGCCAGCACGGGGGGGCCCAAGGGGGTGGTCCTGACCCACGAGGCCGTGACCGCCTCTGCCCGCGCCACTTCGGCCCGCCTCGGCGTCGACCCGGCCACCCACCGCTGGCTGGCCTGCCTACCTCTCAGCCATATCGGGGGGCTCTCCGTTGTGACCCGCTCGCTGCTGACCGGCACGCCCCTTACCGTCCTCGACGGCTTCGACGCCGCCCACGTCAGGGCCGCTGCCGGCCCCGACGTCCTCGTCTCGCTCGTCCCCGCCACGCTGGCCCGGGTGAGCGCCGCCTGCTTCTACAAGGTGGTACTGGGTGGGTCGGCGCCGCCGGCGGCGCTGCCCCCCAATGTGGTGACTACGTACGGCATGACCGAGACCGGTAGTGGCGTCGTGTACGACGGTGTGCCGCTCGACGGCGTCGAAATTTCGATATCGCCCGCCGGCGAGGTATTGCTGCGAGGCCCAATGCTGCTGCGGGCGTACCGCGACGGCACGGCCCCGCTCGACGAGCACGGTTGGTTGGCCACTGGCGATGCCGGGTTTATAGACTTGGCCGGGAAGTTGCAAATAAGTGGCCGTCTTTCAGACCTGATAATTACCGGCGGGGAAAACGTGTGGCCGGCCGCGGTAGAACCGATCCTCCGCCAGCACCCAGGGGTGGCGGAGGTGGCCGTGTCCAGCCGGCCCGACCCCGCCTGGGGTGAGCGGGTCGTAGCTTGCGTGGTGCCGGCCTGTCCTCCCGGCCCACCGGAACTGGCAGAACTGCGCGCCCTCGTGGCTCAGCAGCTAGCCGCGTTTGCCGCGCCAAAGGAGTTGTTGATCGTCGAGTCGCTGCCCAAGACCTCGATCGGCAAGCTCAAGCGTCAGGCGCTACGAGAACACGTCCTCCGCCAGCCGGGCTCGCGGTAGTACGACCCGGCGCAGCCTTATTTCCTGCCCGTCCCGGGCGCCGCAGGCCTGGTCGGACCGGGAGAAATGGCCGGCTGTGGGGGCTGGCCGCCCGGCTGCTGTGGCTGGCCTGTGGCCGGCGCGGCCTGAGCAGCTGGTGGAGCTTGAGCCGCCGGCGCCGGTTGAGTGGCCGGCGGTCGGGGTTGGCTCGCCCCCAGCAGGGCACCGACGGCGCCGGTGTCGGCTTTCCCATTTGTGCTCCGGACAACGTCGAGGATCGAGTTCACTTGTGAAGCCAACCCGGCCACCAGCTGGCCCAGACCTTCGGCGCCGTTGAGGACGGTCACGTTGGCCTGACGAAGCTCGCCGGCCGCCGCCGAGATGATTTGCGGCATGTTCTCGACCAGCATGCGCTCGAGCACCACGCCGCCTGAAGTAGCGGTCGCCTCGGCCTGCAACCGGGTGGCGTCTGCCTGCGCCCGGGCCAGGGTGCGTACCTTTTCGGCTTCCGCCTCCGCCGGGCGGACCACCTCGGCCACCAGTTGCTGACGCCGCAGTTCCGCCTGGGACTGGGCCACTTTGGCCTGCTCAGCCAAAACATCTTGCATGGCCTTGGCTTGGGCCAGTGGCCCGGCCTGGGCGGCCGTCTGCTGGGCCTGGTCGATCTCCGCCTGGTACTGCGCCTTGGCGACAGACGTTTCTTGCTGGTACTGGGCCTGGTTACGGTCCGACTCCTGGCGCACTTTCGAGGCCGCCTGGTCGGCTTGGGCCTGCGCAATTTGAGCGGCTTGGTTTACGGCCGCAATATGCGGCTGGGAAAGCGCCTTGATGTAGCCGGCCTGGCCATCGTCGATGGACTCGATCTGGAAAGCATCGACTACTAGGCCCAATTTCGCCATTTCCGGCTTGGAGGCGTCGAGCACTTCCGAAGCGAGCTTTTGGCGTTCCCGAATAATGTCCTCGACCGTCATGGAGCCGACGATCGAGCGCAGATGGCCGGCGAAAATGCGCCCTACTAGTTCAGTCATCGCGTCCTGGTCGTCGAGGAAACGCCGGCCGGCGTTGGCGATGGAGTCGTTGTCGTCCCCTACCTTAAAGGCAATAACCGCCCTTACCTGCAAAGTTATGCCTTGCTGAGTCACGCACGGCTCCGCCACCTCGGCCTCTTGCATGGCCAACGTTAAGAACCGAATTTGGTTCCGGACCGGCAACGCGAACGCTCCATGCCCAACGACGATGCGGAAAGGGGCATCTCCCCGGTTCCTGCTGCCGGATATAAGCATTGCTTGATTAGGGGACGGGACATGCCAACCAAACATGACGTGCCTTTCTTTTATAGGCGTTAAATGGGCGCCACCAACACGGAGCGAGCTCCCCTATCGGCCAGGACGACAACTTGAGTCCCTACTGCCACCGCCTGGTCGGCGTACGCGATGTAGGACTCAGTCGCTCCACGGACCCGCAGTTGGATTTCTCCGGCGCGGCCCTCACCCGGGATCGCTACAGTGACGAACGCCGGGCGCCCCACGACGCTGTCAGCCGTCTCGTAGCTCATGATCACGACCTTAGGCCACGTGTAGTTCAACATATCGCACTACGGACCATCCTCCTCACCTGCTGGTACCCGGGGCCGCGCCGGCGTGGGCCGCGAGTGAGCCAGTCGGCCTAAAGGTAGGGTGTAGCCGTGCCAAGCGCCAACCGGCTCGCCCAGGAAACGAGCCCCTACCTCCTTCAGCACGCCGAGAACCCCGTTGACTGGTGGCCGTGGTCCGATGAAGCGTTTGCAGAGGCGCGGCGCCGGGACGTCCCGGTATTGATTTCCATCGGTTATTCGGCGTGCCACTGGTGCCACGTGATGGCGCACGAAAGCTTCGAGGACGCCGGCGTGGCGAAGGAGCTCAACGCCGGCTTCGTGGCCATAAAGGTCGACCGGGAGGAGCGGCCGGATGTGGACGCCGTCTACATGGAGGCCGTACAGCTTTTGACCGGCGCCGGTGGCTGGCCCATGACCGTGCTGGCATTGGCCGACGGCCGGCCATTTTGGGGTGGCACGTACCTGCCGAGGGTCAATTTCATGAACCTGCTCGA
>JASHVH010000098.1 GCA_030039575.1 Acidimicrobiales bacterium
GAGGGACTTGCCTTCCCAGTACGGGCTGTCCCCCACGATCCCGGGGTGGAGGGCATTGACACGCACGGGGGCCAGCTCGCAGACGAGCGTCCGCACCAAGCCCGAGACCCCCCCGTTGACCGTGCTCACGGTCGTCGAGCCGGGATAGGGCCGCTCCTTGGCCAACCCCCCGAAAAGGACGATAGAGGCGTCCGGGACAAAACGGGGCGCCAGCTGGTGCACGACCTCGGGGTAGCCCACCAGTTTCAGGGTCACCAGTCGCTGGGCCGCCTTTTTGTCATAAGCAGCAATGTGGTTGGTGTCCCGCTCGATGGCCGTCACCACGAGGTGCCGGACCCGCTCCACCCCGGCCAGGGCACCGGCGATGTCCTCGGTCTCGTAGAGGTCTACGCCGATCCCGCGCGCCCCGCCTCCGAGCTCTGCGGCCACCCGCTCCGCTCGCTCGGCACCCCGGCCGGAGATGACGACATCCCGACCGAGCCGGACGCACTCTCTCGCCAGTTCGAGGCCGATGCCGGAGGTGCCCCCAATGACCACCGTCACCCCGTCCATCACTTACCGTCCCGCCTGAGCTGAGCACTGAACTGTTCCCAGTGCGCCGGCCAACGGTACGAGTGGCGGCGGGGTGGTTGCGGCGCCTGGGTCTCGATCCAGCGCACCCGGCCCGGGCTCGTGTTGAAGAAACCGTGCAGGGCTCCGACGCCGCAAAACAGGACGTCCCCGGCCCGAAAACTCGTCTTCTCTCCTTCGATCTCCGCCTCGATCTCTCCTTCCAGGAAGAAATAAGTCTCTTCGAAGGGATGGTCGTGGACCTGGGCCGCGCCTCCTGGCTCATAGTCCACCATGAACATGGTCAGCAGCTCGGCCCCCAGGTTGAGGTCCACCAGCATCTTGATCGAGATGCCGCTGTAGGCGAGCAGGGCCGTGTCCATACCGGCGGGGGCGCGCCCTCGCGCCGGGCCCGACACGGCGAAGGCTTCGTACTGGGGTGGCGTCCCCACATAGTGGCCGACGTTGCCAATGGTCGGGTCCTGGAAGTTGGGGGCCTCTGCGGCGGCGGTCTCGCCGGACGGTCCTAGCGAGGGCAGGAAGTAGGTGTCCTCCCGCCCGCTGCTCGGCGTGAGCGGTTGGGGCGTGCTCAGCTCCAACCACCGGGCCTCTTCACTTCCGTTGTTCCGCCACGAGTGGGGGGTGGCCACCGGGAAAAGAGCGTAGTCCCCGGGGGCGAGCCGGAACCGCTGAGGACCGACCTCGACGACGGGCCGGCCACCCAGGACGTAAACGCATTGCTCGAAGGAGTGCACATGGCGATCGACCCATCCGCCGGCGGCCAACCGGCACAGCCCGAGTTCTGTATGCACCGCACCGGTTTGGTTGCCGACCAGGCCACTACGCGTGTACCCGTGGGCCCGGGCGCCGTAGTTGTGCACCCCGTCGTCAGCAAATGACCAGCTCCACTTGCCTGCGAAGTACATCTTGTCCTCCTCCGTCGCCGACACGTGGGCACCTGGTCAGGTGGTTGTTGCCCCTCTTCGACCACTAGACCTCCGAGCCGGCCTCCGGACCACGTCTCGGAATGTCGTCACATCGACCACTGTAAAGCTGCACACTACACCTGTACATCTCGATGCGTCTAGTATGCCATCACAGTAGGCGGCGGTCCGGGTGGCCCCGCTCTCCAGTCGCCCCGAAGGTGTACCGGCGACGTGCTTGTGGAACGTACAGCGGCGCGCCAAACTGTGCTGTGGCAGATCACGCCCGTCGTGGACTCCTGTTCGGCGCCGTCGTCTCCCTCGCCGTCCTGCTCACCCCGCTGGCGGCGCCCGCCCAAAGCGCCCCTGTACCTCATCGCGACCCCGCCGCCGCCCTCGTCCTTTCCGCCTCGGATGTCGGGCCTGGTTATCACGCCAATACAGCCGTCTCTGGCATCCGGACACTTTCGGAGGTGAGTTACGGCGATACGCAGAAGATCGTCCGGTACTTGGACGCGGATTGGCTCGGCGGGACCGAGTCGGCTTTCAACGGGCTTTCGCTAGGGATCATAAGCGTGGCCGACGTGTTCAGGCCCGGCGCACCCGTTGACGCCGTCCTGCGCGCCTGGCAGGACGACGCACAGAACTTTACCGGGGGCAACCGGGTGCCTTTGCCGCCCGGCCATCCGGGAGGAGACCCCGCCCTGATCAGCGGCACGGTCGTCAACTACGGGGTCCTCATTTACATGTGGCGGGAGGGCCGCGTGATCGCCACCCTCGAGCTGACGGGCAAGCCGGCGAAGCTGCAGCGCTCCTTGTTGATCAAGCTTGCTCGCAGGCAGGAAGCGAGGATCTCGCGGGCCACGTCGACGTTGCCCACCAGACCGTTTGCGTAAGGGGGGTGTTTCGTGCAGTTGTACACCACGCTTGACATGCGTGGACTACTGCTTTACGATCGCGCGCTGCGGTCGCGTGCCGCGAAGCCAACCCGGCTAGGTGTGTGCCGGAACGTCCGCTCCCAGGACGAGCCGGCAATCGACTGCCGGAGGGCAATTTATAGGCAATAGCCCAAGAGAAGGGGAGGTGGGTATGCACTTTCAGCGCCTGTTCCATCGCACCAGCGTGCTTGCTACCGCATCGCTAGTAGCAGCGACAGCGACCGTGGCCGGCAGCCTCAGCCCCGCCGTTGCCAGTCCGACCAGGGCGGCGACGCCGGCGCTGTCAAGAGCCTCGGTCCCGGCCGCGACCGGGACCTGTGGAGGACCTATCCCGACGCAGGCTCCCATGGACCCCCAGGGGGTGATCGCCAAAGCCCCCGCCGTAGTCCAGTCCGCGTTCAACGGGTACCCGGTACCGGTCCACCCGAGCCCGTGGGCGAACTTCAAGCCGTCCTCCGGCCCGCCGTGGACCATCGGCTGGGCGTGGAACGAGTTGAACGCCTACGGGACCGGCAACCATGAAGGCATCCAGGCCGACTTCCTGGCCTACCAAAAGCTGGGCCTGGTCAAGAACTACATACCTTCACTGACAGACACCGCCAATGGCGCCACTCAACAAGCGCAACAGATCCGCACCGATGTTGAGAAAAAGGTCAACATAATCATTTCGGCCCTGACGTCGCCCACAGCATTGAACGGGGTTATCGAACAGGCCGCCAAAGCCAATATCCCCGTGATAAGCGTCTCGGGGACATCGACCGACCCTCACAGCGTCAACGTCCAGGCCAACCCTTACTTGCTGGGCGCCCAGACGGCCACTGCGCTGGTGAACATCATGGGCCATAAGGGCAACCTGCTGGTTGTTTCCGGCGTGCCCGGGCTCTCGATCGCCACCTACTCGCTGGCGGCGGCGATGAAGATCTTCGCGAACTGCCCCGACATCCACATTGTGGGCTCCGTGGTGGGCAATTTCTCCCAATCGGTAGCCAAGAGCGTGGTGCTCCAGTTCCTGGCCACGCACCCGGGCACCATCAACGCGGTGTGGCAGGACTCCTCCATGGCCCTCGGGACCATCCAGGCCTTCGAGGAGGCCGGCAGGACAGTGCCGCCTGTGGCCGACACCAGTGCCGACTGGGGTTCTCTGGCTTACTGGCGTGACCACATCAAAGATGGTTACAAGGGCACCGCCAACGGTGACCCTGCTAAAGCCATGGGCGAGGCCACTTTCGACGTCGCCATGCGGATGCTGGAGGGTCAGGGGGTCAAGTTCACCGACATCCCCATCGTCCCGCCGGTAATAACCACCGCCAACCTCGACCAGTGGGTGCCGGCCGGTTGGAACGACAACGTCTCCCACACCGCCGAAGGCCCACCGCAAAGCTGGCTCCCCGACAGTTACCTCAACAACTTCTTCAATCACCCCCAGAACCCACTCGACTACAAGCCATAACGGTTGAAGAGCTTCGCCCGGGATGAGGCACCGCACGTTCGCCGGCGTCCCTGCGAAGCCGGTCGCCCGCCAGGTCCGTCCGGCGCCTCCTTCTACTGGAGGCGCCGAGACCACCAGGGCCGCGGCGGCTGGGACCGAGCTGGCACCGCACGACGTATAGGCATGTAGAAACTCAGAGGTGAACCCGTTGGAAAGTGGCGGGCAAACCGCCATAGACAACTTGGCTGGAGTGGCTTCGGCGGCGAGCGTGCCGTCGCCGCCGGGCGCCACTCTGGTCCTGCGCGTCAGTGACTTGGCCAAGAGGTTCGGCTCAACGGAGGCTTTGCGCAGTTGCTCGTTCGACGTGCAGGCCGGTGAAGTGCACACCATCATCGGTGAGAACGGGTCAGGCAAGAGCACCCTGGTGAAAATCCTGGCGGGTGTGCACCGTCCGGACAGCGGGGAGATCGAGTTGCTGGGCGAGACGTCGGCCCGGGTCCGTTCTCCCCGGGTGGCCATCTCCAAAGGCGTCGTCACCGTCTTTCAGGAGGTGCTGGTCGCCGGCCACCGGAGCGTCCTTGACAATGTCTGGTTGGGGGCCGACGGCCTGGTCCGCAAAAATGCCCCGGCCGAACTCAAACGCACTCGTGCTCAAGAGGTCCTGAAGGAACTTCTGGGCACAGAGATAGACCTCGACACGGCCGTGGGTGACCTGGCCCTGAGCACCCGGCAGGCCTGTTGCCTGGCCCGGGCTCTTGTCCGCCAACCACGGATCCTGGTGCTGGACGAAGCTACCTCGGCGCTGGACATCTCCACCCGGGACAACCTCTTTGCCGTATTGGAGCGGCTGCGCCAATCAGGCGTGAGCATCGTCTTCATTTCCCACCGGATGGACGAGATCGCTCAGATCAGCGACCGCACAACCGTGCTCAGGTCGGGGGTATCAGTGGCGACATTGCACCGGGGTGAGGCCGATGCCCAGCAACTGGTGTCTCTTATGACTGGCCAGGAGCGCCTTGTCCAAGACACTGGCAAGCTGGAGGAAGAAAAGGCTCGGCGCATCTCTGACCGGGTCGTCCTGCGCACAGACGAGTTGCAGTTGCGCCCTGACGTCCCGGGGATGAATTTCCACGTAAGGGCGGGCGAGATCGTGGGTATCGCGGGCCTCGAAGGGCAGGGCCAGGACCGGTTCCTGCGCACCCTTGCCGGCCTCGTCCCTCCCGTAGCCGGCCACGTGCTGTGCCCGTCTGGCCCCGCCGGCACCGAGGTAGAGATTGCGTCGCCGCGAACGGCGGTGCGCAACGGGGTTGTCTATGTGCCCCGGGACCGCAGGACGGAGTCCATTTTCGAGTCGCGTTCGATCATCGACAACTTCGCCTTGCCCACCCAGACCCGCGACCGGCGCTTTGGCCTCCTCCGGTCGAGGAGCGCCAACCGGCGGTTCTCGGCTTATGTGAAAACCCTCAACATTCGCCTCAGTCATTCTCGAAAAGGGATCACCACCTTGAGCGGAGGCAACCAGCAAAAGGTTGTCACCGCCCGGTGGCTGGCCTTCGACGTGAAAGTGCTGCTCTTGAACGACCCCACACGCGGGGTAGATATGGGGGCCAAACGTGACATCTATGACGTCCTGATGGAGATCACAGAACGGGGCGTTGCCGTCGTGATGCTCTCCACCGAGGTGGACGAGCACCTCGAGCTCATGGACCGCATAGTTGTCTTCCGGGAAGGCGCCATCACCGCGGAGATGGACAAGGCTGCCGCGAACCGTCAGCGGCTGGTGGCCGCCTTCTTCGCCTCGGAGCCTTGACATGACCACGATCTCGGTCCGCCCGGCATCCAATTTGGGGAGTTTCGCCGCTGCTTTCCGCCAAGCCGCGCGAGAGCACAGCTCGCTGTTCGCGCTGATATTAGCAGTGGTCCTGTTGATAGCTAATGTGGCCAACCTCCCGCAGTTCGCCAGCCCAAGCGAGATACCGGGTGAGCTCGGCACGCTGGCCCCTTTCGTGCTAGTGGCGATGGCCAGCACTCCCGCCATACTCAGTGGAGGAGCGGGGATCGATCTTTCGGTAGCCCCATTGATGGGGCTCGTCAACGTGATGTTCGTTGTCTATTTGCTGCCCCACGGCTTCGGTAACCCCGCTATCGCCATTCCCGCGATGCTCCTCGTCGGTGCGTTGGTGGGGACGGCGAACGGCGTAATGGTGGCGGTGCTCAGGTTCCCGCCGGTGATCGCTACCCTCGGGACTTACTTCGTGCTGGCCGGCCTCGGCCTCGACATCGCTCCCGACCCGGTCAGTGCCAGCCAAAACTGGACCGACCAGTTGGCCACCTCGATCGGGCACATCCCGGGCGCAGTTTTCACCATTGGCGGTGCCTTTTTGTTCTGGTACCTCATCAGGCGCCTGCCCTACCACCGGGCGTTGCTGGCCGTCGGAGGGGGCGACGCGGCGGCGTTCTCGGCCGGTGTGAACGCCACTTTGGTGCGCCTGCTTGCCTACACCATCGGCGGGATGATGGCCGGGTTGGCCGGGCTGGCCCTGACCGGCACCATTCAGTCGGCAGACACCACGGTGTGGCCCGATTATGTGATCGTCGCCCTGGCGGCCGTGGCGCTCGGCGGGACCTCGCTCAGCGGAGGACGGGGTGGTTTTGTTTGCGCCGCCCTCGGGGCCACGTGCGTCTTTTTGATCCAGAACCTGATTTCGGTGCTCGGGGTGTCTGTCTTCTACCTGCAGGTCGCTTACGGCGCCGTCCTGCTGGTGGCGGTGGTACTGGGGTCCAGCCTGAGCGGGCAGGGCTCTGCCAACCTGGCCGGCGGCAACCTGGCCGCTGGTTCGACATGACGGAGCGTGCAAATTGATCGGCACCCACCCCTTGCGGTTGCGGACGAGCGCTCAGGAAGTGCAAAGGCGCTACCCCGTCCTGCAGCTCATCGCCCTCATAGTCGTTTTCGCCGTGGGCACCGCCACCCTTCCGGGGTTCGCCCATCGCGCCAGCATAAACGCCATCCTGGTGTTGGCTTCTTTCCTCGGGATCGCCGCCGGCGGGCAAACACTGGCCATACTGGTGGGCGGGATCGACCTCTCCGTGCCGAACGTGATTGCCGGTGCCAACCTGATGACGACCGCCCTGTGCGGGGCGAACTGGCCGTTCGCCGCCGTCGCAGCCGTGATCCTCGGGACGGCGGCCTTTGTCGGCGCCATTAACGGGTACGTTGCCCACCACTACCGCGTGCCGCCCCTGATCGTGACCCTGGCTACCGGGTCGATAGTTGCGGGCGCGGTGCTGGCCGGCACCCACGGCTCCGTCTACGGGAGCGTCCCGAACTGGTTGAACACTTTCGTTTCACCTGTGGGGACGGTGGCCGGCGTGAAGGTGCCCCCCATTGTGGTCTTCTGGTTGATATTTGCCATCGTGATGGGGGTTATCCTCTACATGACCGGGATGGGCCGTCACCTTTATGCGACCGGTTCGAACGAACGGGCGGCCCGGTTGGCGCTGGTCAACACCGAGCGGGTGTGGACAGGTGTCTTCGCCGCCAGCGCAGTTTGCTCGGCGATATGCGGGATCTTCCTGGCCGCCTGGAGCGGGACCGGGGACCCGAGCATCGGCGACCCTTACCTTTTCCTCACCATCGCCGCCGTCATCGTGGGCGGCACCTCCCTGGTCGGTGCCAACGGGGACTACACCCGCACGGTGCTGGGTGCCCTGATACTCACCGTCCTTACGACCATCCTGGTTGGCCATAGTTACAGCGAGGCTACCCAGGAGATACTGCTCGGCCTGCTCATCCTTGTGGTCGTCGGCACGTACGGGCGTGACCGTCCCCTCCGGGACAAGGTTTAGCCATATCGGCCATTTATAACCCGGGACAATCATCGCAACACCCCCACCAAGAGCGAAACCAAAGGAGATCGCCAGATGACAAAGCGGACGTTGATAAGTGGAGGAGCCATCGTCAGCATGGACCCCAAAGTCGGAGACCTCCGCCAGGGTGACGTCCTCGTGGAAGGGGACGAGGTCACCCAGGTCGGCCCGTCCATAGCCGCGGGGGACGCCGAGGTCATCGACGCGGCGGGGACCATAGTCATGCCTGGGCTGGTCAACTCCCACTGCCACCTATGGCAAACCGGGACGCGCGCCGATTCAATGGACCAGGTGTTCTGGGACCTGGTGAGCAGCCAGTGGCCCAAAGTGGCCGCCTATTACTCGGCCGAGGACGTGTATGCATGCGTGCTGGCCGGTGCCGCCGACGCCCTCAACCGGGGCATCACCACCGTCCTTGATTTCTGCCACATAGTCAATACGCCTGAGCACGCTGAGGAAAACCTCCGGGCGCTACGAGAGACGGGGATCCGCTCACGTTTTCTGTACGGGGCGTCGATGTCCCGCAAGCTCCAGGAGTTCGAGGGCGAGGTCGAAAATACTGACTCCTGGGCGCACGCGCGAGAAATGCGCAAGCAGGAGTTCGCCGGCGACGACGGGCTGGTCAGCTTCGGGTTGGCCATCCAGGGGCCCGACGTCACCACCATGGAGATAACGGCCTCCGACTTGGCCGAAGCCCGCCAGCTGGGAGTCCCGGTCGGCGTGCACATCGGTGCCCCCCAAGGGCCGCCCCCGAAGCTATCGATAAAGCGCATGTACGAGGCGGGCTTGCTCGGCCCGGACATCAACTTCTCCCACTGCTGTGAGACGACGGACGAAGAGCTGCGAATGCTGGCGACTACGGGTGCCACTGCCACCGCCTGCCCGTCGCTCGACATGGCTTTCGGTATGGGTTGCCCGGCGACGGGGCGCATTCGCGATGCCGGCTTGCGGCCGGCGGTGGGGACGGACTCGGTTATCGCTTCCAGCGGCGACATGTTCGAGGAACTTCGGGTGGGGTTGCTTTACGAGCGCATGAGGAGGGCCGAGGCCATATTTGCCACCGGGCGCGATGTGAAGACGGTGGACGAACTCGAGTTCACGACCCGAGAGGCGCTCGAGTCGGCCACGATCAACAGCGCCCACGCCATCTTCCTGGGGGACAAGGTCGGGTCCCTTACACCGGGCAAAAAGGCCGACATAATCCTTCTCCGGGCCACCGATCTGAACATGGTGGCGGCCAGCGACCTCGTGGGCACGATAGTCGGGTGCGCTACGGGGCAGAACGTCGACACCGTCATGGTCGGGGGTAACCTCGTAAAGCGCAAGGGGGAGCTCGTCAACATCGACGTCCAACGGGCCCGTCAGCTGTTCGTCGAGGCCCGTGACCGGCTCTTTGGCCGGCAAGGGTACGAAGGCATGCGCCCGCCCGTTACGGCGGGGGCGCGGGCATGAGCACGCCCACCGTAATTGTCACCGGTGCC
The DNA here is from genome assembly GCA_030039575.1 of Acidimicrobiales bacterium. Classification (GTDB taxonomy): domain Bacteria; phylum Actinomycetota; class Acidimicrobiia; order Acidimicrobiales; family Palsa-688; genus Fen-671. The sequence goes on from JASHVH010000098.1 coordinate 9,191, forward strand.
TCCGGGGGCATGGGCTCCGCCGCCGTACGCCAGCTGGTCGAACGGGGCGCCAACGTGTTGGCCGTGGACCGCGACGAAAAGGGCCTGGAACGGGTGGCCGAAGAGTGCGAGAAGGGAGATGGTGAACTGGGCACGGCCGTCGCCGACGTCGGCACGACCCGTGATGTCGAAGCTTTCGTGGCTGGTGCCGTCGAACGATGGGGCGGCCTGGATGGCATCTTCAATATCGCCGGGATCGGGACAGGCGAGTTCAAACCGCTGGCCGACGTTTCGAACGAGACCTATGACGAAGTTATGCGGGTGAACGCTCGCAGCGTGTGGCTCGGCATGAAGTACGCCCTGCCCCATCTGGTGGCCCGCGGTGGTGGCGCCATCGTGAACACGGGGTCCCATCTGGCTTGGCACGCGGCGCCGACGTTCTCCGCGTACTGTGCCTCTAAACACGCGGTTATCGGGATGACAAAAGCGGTCGCGCTGGAGTACGGCCCGTACAACATCAGGGCTAATGTGGTTTGCCCCAGTGCCATGGACACCGCCATGGGCCAGGAGGCGGCAGAGGGGATTGCCCCCGAAGATCCGCAATTGGGCTGGAAGATATTGATAGACCAGTCGGCGAACGGCCGGGTTGGCCACGCCGAGGAGTCCGCGGCGGTGGGAGTGTGGTTGCTCCTTGATGCCCCTCAGCACATCTCCGGCATAATCGTCCCCGTCGACGGCGCACAGTCGGCCAAGTAAACCGCCACGTAAATGGCCAGAATAAATCAGGTAAATAATCGTCCATGTAGATCGGCCAAATAACCCGGAAGGAGCCAGGGGCAATATGGGTAGGTTGGATGGCAAAGTCGCGATAATTACGGGTACTGCCGGCGGCCAGGGGCGCGCCGCGGCGGTACTGTTCGCCCGGGAAGGCGCCCGCGTCGTTGGCTGTGACGTCGGCGAGGGCTACTACAAAGATGAAGAAGTTACAGGGGCCTCTAAGCAATATCGCAAATGGACCGCCAAGAGCGAGAAGGAGACCGTCGACCTCGTCCAGGCCGAGGGCGGTGAGATGATCAGCATGGAGCCTTGTGACCTGACCCAACCGGGCCAGGCCGACGAGTTGGTCGACTTGGCGATGACTACCTACGGGCGCGTCGACATCCTGTACAACAATGCCGCCAAAGGAGAGTTCGCCTGGTTCGAGGACATGCCCCACGAGCAGTTCTGGGCCTGCATGCGCCAGGAACTCGACACCGTGTTCCTCCCGACCAAAGCGGTGTGGCCTCAGATGGTAAAGCAGAACAAGGGGTCGATCATCAATACCGCTTCGATGTCGGCCACCAAGGTCTTCCCCGCCCTGCCGTGCGTGGCTCATATGACAGTGAAATCGGCTGTCCAGGGGTTTACCCGTCACCTGGCCTACGAAGGTTCACTGCACGGGATCCGGGTCAACTCGATCTCCCCCGGCCTGATCGCCAGCCCCTCAACGGGGCCACTGCTCGATGACACCTCGTGGAGCGACGAGATGTTGGTCGGCCACATGATCAAGCGTTTAGGGACGCCAGAGGACATCGCCTACGCGGCTCTCTTCCTCGCCTCTGACGAGTCGTCCTGGGTCACAGCGGCCAACTTCCCCGTAGACGGGGGAGCGACGTCGCTCTGACAGAGGAGGCGCGCGCTCCGGCGCCAGGCCTATGCTCTAGCTGATGGCAGGCACCGGCGGTGCGGCGAAGGGCGCCGCCGCCGCCCGTGCGGTGCTGGAGGTTCGCAAACCCAGGGGCAGCCGCCACCGAGACGTCAAGGGCGGGACGCAGCGAGCGGCCGTCCTCGGGGCCGGCGACGGCCTGTTGACCAACCTGTCCCTGGTCCTCGGGGTGGCCGGGGCGTCGTCAACCGATGCCTCTACCGTTCGGTTGGCCGGGGTGGCGGGGCTCCTGGCGGGGGCCTTTTCCATGGCCGCGGGCGAACTGGTCTCGGTCCGGGCGCAGCAGGAAATGGTCGAACGCGAGGTGGCGGTCGAGCGGGAAGAACTCACGCAGGAACCCGAAGCAGAGCTGCGCGAGCTCATCGGCATGTACCGGGCCCAGGGCCTCTCGCCCGACGACGCCGGCACCGTGGCCCGCATCCTGTCCAAGAACCCGAAGATCGCCCTGGACACCCATGCCCGGCTCGAACTAGGGGTCGACCCCGAGGCGCCCGGTGCGGCGGGAAAGGCGGCCATTTTCTCCTTCGTGTCGTTCGCCATCGGGGCCATCCTCCCCCTGTTCCCGTGGTTCTTCATCCAGGGCACGAGCGCAGTGGTTGCATCGGTGGTCATCGGTGCCCTGGCTGCCCTCGCCCTCGGGGCGATGATCGGTTCGTACGCCGGACGCAGCATTTGGAAGACGGCTCTGCGGCAGTTGGCGGTGGCCGCGGTGGCGGCCGCCGTTACTTACGGCGTAGGGGCCGCGCTCGGCACTTCCACCAGCTGACCCAGGAGCCGGCTGCCTCCGGACGCAACATGGCGAGACCACGTGTCGATATATCGGTAGAGGAGGCATATCGGTAGGGGTCTGCCGGAGCGGCCTCGGGACCAAGGTCCTGGTCTACCAAGTTGTCCTCAGTCAGCCGACGTGCGAGAGCACTTGGGGTGGGCGTAGCGCCGCTCCCTGCGCTACGCTCGAGCCTCTGTAGTGCCCAGTCGGCGCGGGCCGGGTCGCTGAGGAGGAGGGCCTCGCGATGTCCAACACCAGATCCAGGCAGTCACCCCGGGTTTTAAGGAAAGCCGTCCCCGTGGCGGCGGTGGCGACCGTAGCCGGTGCGCTCCCGGCCCTCGTAACCACGCCCGCCGATGCCCAAGGCCTCACGTTTAAGAGCGTTTGGTCGCAGACCGTTACCGATGGCCGGCCGATCAGCACCTCGTCGCCCAACCTGGCCGTCCTTGATGGCGCGCCCGCCGTAGTGGTGGGCGACAAGGGCGGCGACGTCGACGCCTTCTCGTTGGCGACCGGCACCCCAGTGCCGGGCTGGCCGGCCAGCACCGGCGGCGTGCCGGTGGAATCGACACCTTCAGTGGCCGCATTGACGGCCGGGTCACCCGACGACAGCGTGTTTGTGGGGGTCGGCACCGCCGCCACTCCCCATGAGGGCGGGTATGAGGCTTTCAAGCCGAACGGAGCCAAGTCTTGGTACGTGACCATCCATAACCCGGGGGCCAGCTTCGTATCGGGCATCGTGGCCTCGCTGGCCGTAGGGAACCTGCAAGGTGGTACCGACGTGGTGGCCCCGTCGATCGGACAGCAGGAAGATGCGATCAACGCCGCCACCGGCAAGGTCCTGTCCGGGTTCCCGTGGTTCGACGGGGACGGCGATTACGCCACGCCGGCACTGGCCGACCTGTACGGGACGGGCAAGAACGACATTGTCAACGGCGGTGGGCAGACGGCCGGTCTGGCCTATGAAGTTCATTACACGCAGGGCGGGCACGTAAGCGTCACGTCGCGGACAGGCAACGCCGGCGCCTCCAGCCCCAACGGCGGGTTGATATGCACGTACAACCCGAACGAGTCGGTGGAGTCCTCCCCGGCCGTCGGGCCCTTCCTTGCCGGCGGGACAACGGGTATTGCTGTGGGGACAGGCAATTACTTCCCCGGGGCCCCGGACAGTGACGTGGTGTTGGCTGTTAACTCCCATTGCAGGCTCGTCTGGACTGCCCGCCTCGACGGCCTGACCAGTTCGAGCCCAGCGTTGGCCAACCTGTCGGGGAAGCTGGCCGTTGTCGAGGGTACGGATAACGAGCACGGCGGGGGTTCGGTTTACGCACTTAACGGTACGAACGGCTCGGTGATCTGGCACCAGAGCGTCAACGGTGAAGTCATCGGCGGCGTCGTCAGCGCCAACCTCGGGGCGGGTTACCAGGACGTGATCGTGGCGTCTACAGGTGGTGCCGAGGTGCTCGACGGCCGTACAGGGAAAGTGTTGGCCACTGTGGACAAATACGTCGGCTTGCAGAACTGTGCCCTCGTCACTGACGACCCCAACGGGACCATCGGGCTCACTCTGGCCGGTTATAACGCGCACAACGTAGGCACGGTGCAGCACTACGAACTGCCGGGGTCAAAGGGCTCCATCGTCGACGAGACGGGAGCTTGGCCTATGTTCCACCACGACCCCTCGTTGAGCGGTAACGCCGCTGCGCCCATTTAGGCGACGTCGGCGCGTCGTGGAGACCCTCACCGCCGAAACTGCACGGGTCGGTTCAGCCTGCAGAAGGCCCACCTCTTTGACGTGTTCGATGATGGCCCGGCGCCGTGTGGACTTTTGCCTGAAAAACAGCGAAAAGTCCTATGTCGCGGCAGCCTTGCGTCGATAACTGCACAAGGCGAGCCCGTCCGCACCTGGGCTAGCGGGACTTTTGCCCGCTCCGCAGGGGTACAAGGCCACACGGCAGATTATCCGGGCAGCTCGGGGGTTTCTCCACGGTCAGCCAACGCCCAACTGGGTGCAGAGACTGCTTCTTGGTGCAGAAGAGCTACAAATATTGAGTTCCTGCACCGAGAAGCGATTTGCGCACCCAGAGGCTTCGATAACTGGCGAATATCGTCCGGGTCATAACCGCACGTAAGTCCCGGAGCGGAGGGCTCAGAGAGGTGGGCGTTATACTGCGGCATGACCAGCATTAATCCGGCGGGGACGGCCGCGGCGGTGGCCGAGTCGATGAGGTCGTCCCGGGTCGTCGACCTTTCCCTCACCCTGTCCGAAGACCTCCCGTGCGCCTGGCCCGGCGCCATGCCGTACCGCCACGTCATCGACAACTGGTTCGAGACGACCTCGGGCGACAACGGGCCCCGGCTCCGCTGCCGCACCGGCGTCCCGTACCACACTTGCCTGGTGGGAATGGACGAGCACACAGGCACCCATTTCGACGCCCCTGCGCATTTCGTCCCGCCACCGGGGTCGGGGTTACCCAACGCCGGCCCCGCCGGCGCCCTTACCGCTGACCGCGTGCCCCTGGAGCAGCTCTTCGGCCCTGCGGCCGTCGTCGACGTCCGCTCCCTCCTCGGTCACGCCGGGCCGGGTCGTAGCCCGCGCATTGAGCCGGGTCTGGTCACCGATTGGGAGGCGGCCAACGGCGCCATCGGCCGGGGCGATGTTGTCCTGTTCCGCAGTGATTGGGACGAGCACTATGTTCCCGGCCCCGGGGGAAGGACCTATGTGGTCGACCCGCTGGTGTTCTCGAGGATCGCGGCGTGGCCGGCGCCGTCACCAGCGACGATCGAGCTCCTCCGCGACCGAGGCGTGCGCTGCGTCGGTACCGACGGGGTCAGTATGGCCCCGGCGGACGACGCCGCGCCGGTGCACCTCGTCGGGCTTTCAGCGGGGATGGTCTTCGTCGAATGCTTGGGCGGCCTCAGAGAGCTGCCTCCCCGTGGCGCAACTTTCCTCTTCCTACCCGTGAAGATCGGCGAAGGCAGCGGTGGCCCAGGCAGAGCGCTCGGGTTTATCGACGGGTGAGCTCGCCTACCGGCCGGTGAGCTCGCCTATCGGCCGATGAGCTCGCCTGTCGGCCGGTGAGCTCGCCTGTCGGCCGATGAGCTCGCCTACCGGCCGATGAGGTCGTCGGTCGCCGCGTCGGGCCGGCCGTCGAAGTAACGGTCCAGCACCTCCTGGAAAACAGCCTGGTCCGGGGCGGCCCGCATAAACAACGTCATCGACGAGCGCAACTTCTGGGCGTCGATGCTGCCGAATATCTGGGTCGCCGTCCTGTTTTCCGTGGTCGCTACAATTCCGGCGCATTCGAGGAGTC
>JASHVH010000099.1 GCA_030039575.1 Acidimicrobiales bacterium
CCCCGGGTCGTGGTGGAACATGGGCCACGAGCCAGCGCCGACCGCCAGGGCCCCGTTGGAGCCGGGGATCTCGTAGTGCTTTATGACGCCCTGATTGGTGCCGTTATAGCCGGCGATGGTGATCCCGGCTGTGCCATTGGGGTCGTCGGTGACCAGCGGCGAGTTCTGGAACCCGAGGGTGCTCCCGAGCACGGTGACCTCGGCGCCGGTACGGCCGTCCAGTACCTCGACGCCCTGGGTCGTGGGCACGAGAAGATCCTGGTAACCGGCACCAGTAAGGTCTGCGGTGACCACTGACCCGATTACCCGTCCCACGACCGGCTGGTGCCAAATGGTGGCGCCAGTGGCCCCGTTCAGCACCCATACCGAGCCCCCGGTGGTGGTGTCAGTGCCCTCGACCACATCGAGTTGGGTACCGCCTTCGACGGCCGCCACGGCTGGGCTCGACCTCGTGAGCCCGTCGAGAGTGTCGGACCAGACCAGGCCAAGGCGGGTTGTGAATGCTTTCACGGTGTCCGTATCGCTGGCACCCGGGTAAAAAGAACCGGTCCCGACCACGATGCCGGGAGCCCCCCCGGCCAGGAAGTCCCCGATAGCTGGCGAAGAGTCAACCTCCTGGTTGGTGTCGTAGCGATAGATCTGCGCTCCCTGAGCGTTGATGATGCGCAGGATGCCCCCGGCCGAGTAGCTCACGCCGAGAGCGGACCCGGCGCTCGAAGCGCCTCCCACCACCAGTTCTTGCTGCCCGGTGCCGTAGAGATCCCCGACCGCAGCCGTGGAAAACACGCTGTCGGCGGTGAAAAGTGGAAAACCGGGGAGGACAGAGCCGTTCGAGGCATTGAGGGCGTAGGACTGCTGGTCTAAGGACCCGGCGAACACGTCTGGGACGCCCTGCAGGTCGGCCACCGTGAGGGAAGCCTGCACGGCGGCCGCCGGGTGGTTGTCACTGGCCGGGTCGGTCACCCGGGTTAGCCACAGCAGTTTGCCGTTCGGACCATAGGCCGCGTACCCACCCACGTCCGGCTCTTGCGCGTTGCCCATACCCACGAAAACGGAGTCCAACGTGGCACCGCCAACCGCAGCCACGGAAGGGGTGGAATCGATCGGCGCCCCTCCGTCGGAAACCGGCCACCCCACAACGGGCGACCCGTCAGCCAGGTGGAAGGCGAAGAGGTTCCCGCCCCTGTCCCCTACCACCACCGCCGGCCCCAAGGTGTCGAGGTTGGCGACGACCGGGGAGGACTCGGCGATCGGGGCCCCTTTGTCTTGCAAAAACGGGCCGGCCGTCCAGCGCAGGACGAAGTTGGCCGCCGACAGGGTCGGCTGGGCACCGGCTATCCCGACCGGCCCGACGGCAATGAGCGCGCTCGTACCCAGGCCAACTAGCGCGGCGGCACACCGGGCTCGGAGGGGCTGGCGCACTCGTACCAACCTGGCAGGACGGGGTGGCCTAGGCAAGTCGCTCGTGGTAGAGGGCCATGACAAGGGGAGGTGGGCTGCGACAGGGACAATCACAGGTGGAGGCACGGGACCGATGCCTTATGTTGGACGTAGCGCCCCGTTCAGGCCGTGTGGGCCAGGCGGACGCACCGCACCCGGGATATGAACAAAGCACGCGTCGAAGCCTTCAGCGACGGAGTGTTCGCCTTCGCCATCACCCTGCTCGTCGTCACTATTGCGCAGCCGGAGGACTACCGTCACCTCGCCCATGACCTGGCGCACCGGTGGCCTTCCCTGGCCGCTTACGTCGTCAGCTTCACCGTTATCGGGATCATGTGGCTGAACCACCATTCCGTCTTCGGCCATTTCAGGCGGGTGGACCGCGGGCTCGTCTACCTGAACCTGGCCCTGCTCATGACGGTTGCCTTCCTGCCGTTCCCTACCGGGGTCCTGGGCCAGGCACTGGCCCGGGGCCAGGGCGAACGGACCGCCGCCGTGGTGTACGGCGTCACGATGACCGCTAACGCGTGCGCCTGGACAGCGCTGTGGCTCTATGCGTCGCACGACCGCCGGTTGCTTCGTAGCACATTCCCCGAGCCGGAGCGGCGGGTATCGACCCTCCTGTTCACGATGGGGAGCGTCGTATATACCCTTTCGGTTGGGGTCGCCTTCCTGAATGCCTACGCCTTCCTGGCCCTGCAGGCCGTTTTGGCCATTTATTACGCTTTTGACCCGTTATCGAGACGGGCCGGTCTGGCGCCCGTCACCACCGGGGAGGCGGACGACGGGGACGAAACCGGACAGGGGGCGGGAGTGAACACAGAGGCACTACGTAAAGAGGGGGCAGATGGCGGAAAGCCTGACGGCCAGCCTCGCCAGCAATGGACGCTTACTGGCGGCCCCGACGACGCGTGAGAGCCGGGCGCCTAAGCTCTTAGCCGGTCAAAGACAACCAGCGAGCGGTCCCGGGCCCGGGACCGGGAAGGTCGGGGGTGAAAATGGCGAGGATCCTGTTCCGAAATGGTTCGGTGTTCGACGGCACCGGGGCGCCGCCGGCCCCAGCGGACGTCGTCGTCGAGGGTGGGCGCATCGTCGACGTGGCGGTCGGCCTCGACGGTGATGAAGACGTCGACCTCGGCGGCCGGACGCTGCTGCCGGGCCTGTTCGACTGTCATGTGCACTTCACCATGAGCGGCGAGCTGGACCTGGTGAAGCTCATGATGCGCCCATTTTCCCTCAGGTATTTCGAGGCTGTGGTCAATATGGAGGCAACCCTTCGGACCGGTATAACGTCAGTACGAGAGGCGGGCGGGTCTGACCTCGGCGTGAAAACCGCCGTGTCCAGCCGCTTGGCGCGTGGGCCACGCATGCAAATTTCGATAGTAATGCTGAGCCAGACCGGTGGCCACGGTGACGACACCATGCCCTCCGGTGGTTGCCCATTCTGGCAGGCGCCGTTCCCGGGCAACCCCAAATGGTCGGTCGACGGCCCCGACGAGATGCGTAAGCAGGTCAGGGAACTCGTGAGGGAGGGAGCCGACGTCATCAAGGTGGCCACCTCGGGCGGGGTGCTGTCGCCGAGGGACGACCCTCGTCACGGTCACTTCCGCGACGACGAACTGTCGGTATTGGTGGCCGAAGCCACGGCCGCGGGGATCTACGTCATGGCCCACGCCCAGGCCACTGAGGGGATAAAGGCGGCCATCCGTAACGGCATCCGCTCAATAGAGCACGGGGTGTACCTCGATGACGAGGCCATCTCGATGATGCTCGAACGAGGCACCTGGCTGGTGCCCACGTTGTCGGCACCGCGGGCGGTGCTCGCCGCTTCGGAGGCGGGCACCCGGATAGAAGAGTCCGTGCTCCAGAAGGCTTACGACGTCCTCGAGGTCCATATTGCGTCGTTCCGCCGGGCGGTCGAAGCCGGCGTAAAGGTCGCCATGGGGACCGACAGCGGGGTCGGCCCGCACGGCCGCAACCTGGACGAGCTGGCGCTCATGGTCGACAACAGCGCCATGTCCCCACTGGAAGCGTGGGTCGCCACTACCTCCGCCGCCGCCGCGCTGTGCGGCGTGGACGACCGGCTCGGCAGCATTTCTCCGGGCAAGCTGGCCGACCTCACCGTGATAGAAGGAGACCCGCACGACCTCGACAAGCTGGGCGAGCGGGTTTGGGGGGTGTGGAAAGAAGGTGCCCGGGTGGTCTAAGGCCCCCCGGCCATGCTGGTACTTTCAGGCCCCTACTGACTGGCGTGAGCGCGTCGCCGTGCCCACGATCCGGCCCATGCCCCCGGCGATCACGTCGCTGGCCGTGAAGCGCCGGGAGAGCAACGGGAGCAAGGCTACCGTGCCGGTCCAACCAGTTTGGTGACTGGCACCTATACCCGCGCCGTTGTCGCCGTGGAAGTACTCGTAGAAAAGAAGCAGGTCACGCCAATAGGGGTCGTTTTGCAATACCGACTGGCCGCCGTGGACCGGGCGTTCTCCATCTGGGCCGCGGGTAAATATGCTCGTGAGCCGGTGGCTGATCTCCTGTGCCACCTCGTACAGGTTCATGAGTTGCCCTGACCCGGTCGGGCATTCGACCCTGAAGTCATCACCGGCGTAGGCGTAGATATTGAGCAGCGCCCGCAGCAAGATCAGGTTTATAGGGAACCACACCGGGCCTCGCCAATTGGAGTTGCCCCCGAACATCCCGGTATCCGACTCGGCGGGCAGGTAACTGACGCTGTACTCCTGCCCGTGCACCGTAAAGGTGTACGGGTGTTCCTTGTGGTACCGGGATACCGAGCGGATCCCGTGCGGGCCGAGGAACTCGTCCTCGTCGAGCATCCGGGCCAGGATCCTCCGCAGGCGCTGCTCGTCGAAAAGGGCGAAGAGGACCGGGCCCGTTTCCCGGATCTGACGGCCCCTGCCAAATAAGGCTTCAACCACCGCCGGGTGACGATAGAGGAAAGAAACGGCTCTATCGACCAGTTCGGGGAACTCGGTGCGCACCGAGGCGGGGATCACGGTGGCGGCGGCCAACGGCATCAGCCCGACGACGGACCGCACCTTCAGCGGGACGGCACTGCCGTCCGGGCGGCGCAGGAGGTCGTAGTAAAACCCGTCTCCTTCGTCCCACAGGCTGACCCCGTCCGGGCCCACGTGCATGGTGGCGGCCGCGATCCAGCAGAAGTTCTCGAACAGTGCCAATGCTTGTTCCATGTAGACGGGGTCCTCGCGTGCCAGTTCGAGGGCGATCTGCATCATGTTCTGGGTGCACAGCGCCATCCACGCTGTGCCGTCCGCCTGGTCGATGTGGCCGCCGGTGGGCAACGGCGCGCTGCGGTCGAAGACGCCGATATTGTCGAGCCCCAGGAACCCGCCCTGGAAGACGTTGCGCCCGTCCACGTCCTTGCGGTTGAGCCACCAGATGAAGTTCCTCATCATTTTCTGGAAGGACTGTTCCAGGAAAGCCCGGTCGCCCGTGCCGGTCCTGGCCTTCTCGATCTCGTATACGAAATACGTGGCCCAAGCGTGCACGGGCGGGTTCACGTCGCTGAAGTTCCACTCGTAAGCAGACAACTGGCCGTTGGGGTGCAGGTAACGCCGGTCGAGCAGCAGTGCGAGCTGTTGCTTGGCGAAACCACAGTCGACGATGGCTAGCGCAACGGCGTGAAAAGCCAGGTCCCACGCCGCGAACCACGGGTACTCCCATTTATCGGGCATCGAGATGACGTCCTCGGCCAGCAGGTGCCGCCACTCTTCGTTGCGCAGCCGGCCTCCCATTTCAAAGGGGTCCACGCCATGTTCGGACAGCCAACGCCCGACATCGAGGCCGTAATACTGCTTGGACCAAAGCATCCCGCCCAGTGCCTGGCGGATGACCAGCCTCTCGTCTTCGTCGTGGTCGACCTCCAGCAACTCCTCCCAGAAAGCCTCGGCCTCCCGCCGCCGTTCGTCCATCACGTGGTCGAAATCAGCGAACGGCGCGCTGGCCGGCCCGGTGCCCGGGCCCTTGGCCAG
>JASHVH010000100.1 GCA_030039575.1 Acidimicrobiales bacterium
CGGCTGAGATCGTCGGCGCCATGGAAGGGCTACGTCCGGGAGACGTCCTGCTGGTGCCGGCGCGAAAGCCCGGGGGAGCGTGGACGAACGACAAGGTGGCCGTTCTTTCGACTCGCCAAAGGAAAAAGGGCGACGTCAGTGTACGGGCCATAACCGCCGGCCGCCGGCTGGTCTCGTTCAGCCCCAAGGACTTCCACTCTCCCCCGCGGGTGGTGGCCCACCTCGAGCTGCCGGCTCCTTACGCTCCCAGAAGCCGCGAGTTCCAGCGCCGGGTGGCCAGCTCGCTCGCCGACGGGCACACCGGCCACCGGTCCGCGAGGGACGCCCACCGGAGACCGGACGAGGGGCCGGCGGTCGGTCACCCCGTGGCGTCCTGCCCGGAGGCGCGAGCCCATCTCAAGGCCGCCGGCAACGCCGAGCGCTTGGCCCACCAGGTCGAACGGTTGGAAAGCCAGGTGCTCCGGCGGACCGAATCGCTGGCCCGCCAGTTCGACAGGGTGCTCCAGTTGCTCGAACGCTGGGGCTACGTGAAGGGTTGGTCCCTGACACCGGCCGGGTCCCGGCTGGCCCGGATTTACCACGAGCAAGACCTCCTCGTCGCAGAGTGTGCCGGGCGGGGGTTGCTGGACGGCTTGCGACCGGCGGAGCTGGCCGGGCTGGTCTCGGTGTTCACCTACGAAGCGCGTGGGCCGGCGGCGGGAGAAGGCGACGGCGCCCCGCTGCCGGGACGGCGGTTGCAGGAGCGGTGGCGGTCCATCCAGGGCGTGGCGCGGGAGCTGAACTTTGACGAGCAGGCCCTCGGGCTGGTCCAGACCAGGCCGCCGGACGCCGGCTTCGTGGCCCTCGCCTCCGGCTGGGCCAATGGTAAAGAGCTGGCCGCCTTACTGGCGCCGTCCGAGGCCGGCTCCGGCAGTGGCGCCCCGGCCATCTCCGCCGGGGACTTCGTACGGAACGTAAAGCAGTTGATCGACCTCCTGCGCCAGCTCGGTGAGGTCCTGGCCGACGACGGTGCCGCCCGCTCGGCCCGGGAAGCGGCCGACGCCCTCTTCCGTGGCGTAGTGGCGGCGTCGTCGGTTGTCAGTACGGGCGGCTGAGCCCGGACCGGTGGCCGTCCCTCTCACGCAGTTCCCAAAGCCTGTGCAGGGCGCCTCTCGCCTAGGGTGATCGCATCCGAACTTGGGCGCTCCTCGAGTCACCCGGTGACTACACCTTCACGGAGGTGAGCCTGCGCCGGCCCGGCCCCGGGGAGGTCACGGTGGACGTGGCCGCCAGCGCCCTCAACCACCTCGACCTGTGGTTGCGACAGGGCCTGCCCAAGCCCAAGGCGTTCCCGATGGTGCCCGGGTGCGACGGCGCCGGGACCGTCGCGGTAGTGGGGGAGGGGGTCACCCGCTGGCAAGTGGGCGACGAGGTGGTCATCAACCCGTCGTTTGCCTGCGGGCGCTGCTCCGAATGCCTGGGGGACCGGTCCGTGTTTTGTGCCAAATGGGGGATCATGGGGGAGCACTACTGGGGGAGCCACGGCGAGGCCGTGACCGTCGGCGAAGCCAACCTCGTCCGCAAACCCCCCGGGCTGTCGTGGGAAGAGGCCGGTGCCTACGGCCTGTGTGGGCTCACCGCCTATCGGATGCTGCGCCGGGCGCGGCTTTCGGCGGGGGAGACCCTGCTCGTCGTAGGTGCCGGCGGGGGCGTGGCCACGGCGGCTTCGGCCATAGGGCAGCGGTTCGGGGCACGGGTCTTTGCCACCTCCCGGGACCCGGCCAAATGCCTGCGGGCGACGGAGCTCGGGGCCGTCGAGGCGTTCGTCTCGCAGGGGGGCCCGGTCCCCGTGAAGGCCGATGTAGTGCTCGACAGCGCCGGCAGCCCGACCTGGTCGTTGTCGACACGGGCGCTGAAACCGGGCGGCCGCTTGGTGACGTGCGGGGGTACTGGGGGTGTGACTGTCGAGGTCAACCTGGCCCGGCTCTTTTTGAGCCAGCAGGAGGTCATCGGGTCGACCATGGGGACCTTCACGGAGTTCGACGAGCTGACGGGGCTAGTGGCCACCGGCTTGCCGGTGGTCGTCGACACCGTCTACGACCTGGACGACTACCCCACCGCCCTCAAGCGGCTCGAGTCGGGCGCTCAGTTCGGCAAGGTGGTCCTCAGGCACTGAGGGGCGGGTGAGCCGTGACCGGCCAGCCCGGACGCCAAGGCTGTAACAATGGCGCCATGGACAACACGCGCTGGGACGACGTAGACAACTATCTGGCCGGGCTTCTGGTAGGGGCCGACGACGACCTGGCCTCGACTTTGCGCTCGAGCGCGGACGCGGGCCTGCCGGCCATAAACGTTTCCCCCTTGCAAGGCAAGTTCCTGCACGTCCTGGCCCGGCTGATGGGGGCACGGCGGGTCCTCGAGATTGGTTCCCTGGGGGGTTACAGCGCCATCTGGCTGGGGCGTGCCTTGCCGCCGCCGCCCGAGGGCAAGCTCATTAGCCTCGAGGTCAGCCATCACCATGCCGCCGTGGCCCGAGCCAACGTCGCCAACGCCGGGCTGAGCGGGACCGTCGAGGTGGTGGTGGGGCCGGCGCTCGAGACGTTGCCCCGGCTAGCGCGAGAACTGGGGCCCGCCAGCTTCGACCTGACTTTCATCGACGCCGACAAACCCAACAACCCCGCGTACTACAGATGGGCGCTCCAGTTGACCAGGCCAGGTGGGGCGATCATCGTGGACAACGTCGTCCGGGACGGCCAAGTGGCCGACGCGGAGAGCTCGGACCCGGGGGTAGTTGGCACGCGTGAGCTTTTCGAGACCATGGTCCGAACACCCCACGAAGACGTGCCGGTGGCCGCCGCCACCGCCCTCCAGACGGTGGGCGTAAAGGGTTACGACGGGTTCGCGATAGCCATCGTCGAGGGCAATTCCAGGCCTTCCTAGTTGCCCCGCCGGCGGTCCCTGACCATCCCCCAACGGGGCCGGGCGGCCTCGTAGGCTGGCACGTCGCATGAGCCGTCACGCCCTCGACGCTACCTACGCCCAAGAGACCTGGACGCCGGCAGAAGCCGACGTCCTGCGGCGGTATTTCACCAACCTCGAGGGCCCGGTTTTCGCTCTGGTAAACCTGCCAGAAGTGGTGAAAGGAGCGCTCTTCGCGCGATATTCCCGCTCGGCTAAAAGTCTCAGGCGGCTGTTCCTGGACGAATTCGTGGGCGACTTAGATGTGAGCGGGGACCATAGTGTCGATGCGACCGTGGGCCTGGCCCGGGCCGAGCAGCTATATGAGCGCGTGTTCTTCGAGTACGGCGACGACTCGGTGGCCCAACTCGGAGGCGTCCACCTCGCTTGTGAGCAGGCTTCGAACCTGCTCACCAAAGTGCTCGAACGCGGCCGGCTCATGTCGTACATGGAAAAATCGACCCGGTATGTCGCGTACGACACGAGGCTGCCGAGCGGGTGGTACCGCTACTACCGGAGCCCGGAAATCCTGGCTTCGCCGCTTGGGGCCAGGTACGTCGGCGACATGGACCGGATGTTCGACGCTTACGCACAGTTGTTGCCCGTCCTGTACGAATGGTTTGCCGAAAGGCACCCGAGGGCCGACGAGGTCAGTGACTTCGCTCACCGCCAGGCCGTGAAGGCCAAGGCGTTCGACATCTTGCGCGGCCTTCTGCCTTCGGCCGCCACTTCAAACCTGGGAATTTATGGATCCGGTCAAGGTTACGAAGCCTTGTTATTGCGGATGCGAGCGCACCCATTACCCGAGGCTCGCGATTATGCGGACTTGATGCTTACCGAATTACGCAAAGTAATTCCTTCATGGGTGCGGCGGGTAGACGTGGCTGACCGGGGTAGTGCTTGGTCGGCATATATGGAACAAAATGACTCGGCCATGAGCGACCTGGCGGAATCGGTTATTGGCGGGGCCTCTGCCGATAAGGCCAGCCTCCCGGCCGGCCCTGGCCCGGACGTCAAATTGCTCGACTGGGACCCCGGCGCCGAAGTGAAACTGGTGACGGCAATGCTGTACCCGTACACGCATTTGTCCGAGGAGGAGCTGGCCTCCCGGGTCTCGGGCATGACCAGCGCGCAGCGGCTGGAGGTCATGGAAAAATACGCCGGCCAGCGCCTCAACCGGCGGCACAGGCCGGGCCGGGCGCTGGAACGCTGTTCCTACCGGTTCGACGTCGTGTCGGACTACGGCGCCTTCCGGGACCTTCAGCGCCACCGCCTGCTCACGATCGAATGGCAAGGCCTGACCCCTTACCTCGGTTACACGATGCCGGAAGCGGTCGTCGCCGCCGGCGGGGCGGAGGTGTACGAGGAAGCCATGGAGCGGTCGGCTGCTCTGTACGAGGCGCTGGGGGAGCAGTTCGACGGCACGGTGGCCGCTTACGCCGTCACGCTGGCCCACCGGGTGCGTTACAGCGTCCAGATGAACGCCCGGGAGGCCATGCACATGCTTGAGCTCAGGACCACCCCTGAGGGCCATCCCGAGTACCGCAAGGTGTGCCAGAAAATGCACGACCTGATAAGCGAGCAGGCTGGTCATCGCTCCGTCGCGGCCATGATGGGCTTCGTCGACCACCTGGACTACGAAGAGGACGGGCTGGGACGACTGCCTGCCGAGCGCCGCGCCGAGGCGCGCCGGCGCCGGCAACGCCATAGTTGACGGCCAGGGACGGGCCGGCCACGGTGGGAGC
>JASHVH010000008.1 GCA_030039575.1 Acidimicrobiales bacterium
TGGGCCGGTGAAATCGTCTTGTAATAAACCATGCGGGACAGGACCTCGCTCCGCCGCAGGCGCGCCCCCTCGGGGTTCTCGATGGGGTCGTAGGCACTGGGGGCCTGGATCAGGCCGGCGATCAGAGCCGCCTGGGCCAGGCTGACATGGCTGGCGTCCTCGTTGAAGTACTCCTTGGTCGCCGCCTGCACGCCATAGGCGCCGCTCCCGAGGTAAACCGAGTTGAGGTACGCGTCCAGAACCTGCGACTTGGTGTACTTTTCCTCGAGCCGTTCGGCCAGCACAGCTTCTCGTAACTTGCGGCTCAGCGATTTTTGGTCCGTCAGGTACGTGTTCTTGACCAGCTGCTGAGCAATGGTAGAACCGCCCTGGACCGCTGCCCCCGCGTTCACGTCGGCCAGCAAGGCTCGCGCCGTAGATTCAACGTCCAGGCCCCCATGGTCCCAGAAGTTGTGGTCCTCGGTATCGAGGACGGCTTTGATGAGGATGGGCGAAATGTGGGCCAGCGCAACGGGCTGGCGGTACTGAGAAGACCGCAACGTCGCCATGACCGACCCGTTAGCTGCGTATATGACCGATGGCAGGGAGGGGTCTGTCACGAGGTCCCGCAGTGGGGTCTCCTTTGCGGTCGCCACGTCGTGGAACAGCCGGCCCGTGGAGTAAGCGACCGTACCGATGGCCACCGCTACCAGGGCCCCCGCAAGCACCAGGACCACGACAAGGCGCACGAAACTGCTACCGAGACGTGCCATTCCCGCCCTTACTCTAGCCAACAGGCGCTGGTAGAGCCACCTAAAAGGCCAACAGCTCCCGGACCGCCTGCTCTATCTGCTCGGTCTGGGGCAGGGTGGCGCGCTCGAGGGCGGGCTCGTACCCCACGTGGGTGTCGGCGGCACCCACACGGCGCACAGGGGCGTCAAGGTCCGCGAAGCAATGCTCGCCGGCCCAGGCCGCCACTTCGGCGCCAAAGCCACACGTGAGGTTGTCCTCCGAAACGACGAGCAGCCGGCCCGTGCGCGCCACCGAACCGGCCACCAGGTCCTTGTCCCAAGGCATTAGCGAACGCAGGTCGATGACTTCGATACTGGCCCCGGTGGCGCCGGCCGCCCGCAGCGACCTTTCGACGGTAGCGCCGTAAGTGGCAATGGTCAGGTCGGTACCCGCTTGAGCCACCCGGCCTTGGCCGAACGGCAAGCGGAACCCCGGGGCGGGGAAGGGGCCCTCGGTGTACTTCTGGCGCAGCAGGTGCTTGTGCTCGAGGAAAAGGACGGGGTCCTCACTCGACAGTGCGGTGCGCAAAAGCCCGACGGCGTCAACCGCTCGTGACGGCATAACAATTACCAGCCCGGGCACATGGGCGAAAATGGAAACGCCTGATTGCGAGTGCCAGATCGCCCCACCGGCCAGGTACCCCCCGATGGCCACCCGCAGGACCATCGGGCACGACCACTCGCCGGCTGACCGCCATCTCGTTGTCGCCGCCTCGCTCTTGATCTGTTGCATCGCGGTCCAGATGTAATCGAAGAACTGCACCTCGGGTACCGGCCTCAGGCCTCGTGCGCCCTGGCCGATGGCGCGGCCCACGATATTGGCTTCGGCCACCGGCGTGTTGTAGCACCGGTCGTGGCCATATTTGCGCTGGAGCCCGAAAGTGGTGCCGAACACCCCCCCTTTGCCCTCGAGTTGGCCTAGGAGGTGCTCCGGCGCGTCGGCGACATCTTCGCCGAACACCCTCACCCGGGCGTCTTCGCCCATAGCCTCGAACAACGTAAGCCGGATGGCTTCGCCCAGCGCCACCACAGGTCCCGGCTCGGCCCCGGGGCGCCCGCGAGCGGCGGCATCGGAGGCTTCTTCGGGCGACACCACCGGTAGGTCGAGCAAATGGGCACGTATGGTGGCAGGGTCAGGGCGCGGTGCTCGCAAGGCTTCTTTGGCCGCTTCTGCCACCAACGCTCGGGCCTCGTCCCGCATCCCGGCCAGGTCGTGGTCCGAAAGTAAGTGCCCCTCCAGGATCGCTCGCTCGAGGACAGCGATGGGGTCGTGCCGGCGCTCGTCGTCCAGTTCTGCTTGCAGGCGGTACTTGCTCTGCGTGTCCTGCGAAGAGTGGGAGTACGGCCGCGTGACCGTAGCGTGCACCAAGGCGGGGCCGGCCCCACCGCGAACAGCGTCGACGATGGCGGGCGCCTTTTCCCGGACCTCGAAATAGTCGCGGCCGTCGATGCGGTGCACGGAAATTGGGAAACTCTCCAGCAGTTCCGAGATGGGGCGAGGAGACTGCTGAGACACCGGCACCGATATTGCATAGCCGTTGTCGGCAATGATGTACAGGACCGGGAGTTGTAGGGAGCACGCCGTGTTGAGGCTCTCCCAGAACTCTCCCTCGGATGTCGCCCCCTCGCCCAACGAGACGTATACCACCTCGTCCTGGTGGGCGGCGCACCCGGGCAGGCCCTCGCGGGCGTGGCGCCATATGTAGCGCCCCCCCTCGGCGCAGCCGATGGCCGGTATGCACTGGGAGCCCGTGGGGCTGGACTGCGTGACGATGTTGAACCGCCGTGACGCGAAATGGCAAGGCATCTGGCGGCCACCTGAAGCCGGGTCGGTCGCCGCTCCAACCGCCTGCAGGAGCAACTCCGTCGGCGTCACCCCGAGGGCGAGGGCGAGGGACCTGTCCCGGTAATAGGGGAAAAACCAGTCATAACCGGCACGCAGCGACCTGGAAAACCCGAGGCATAACGCCTCGTGACCGGCGCCGGAAATATGAAAAAAGCAGCGGCTCTGTTTTTGCAGCGTTATCTCCCTGTCGTCGAGGTAACGCGATACGAGCGCCAACCGATAATCGGAAAGGATCTCCGCCACCGGTAAACCGCGGAATTCCGGCACTTGGGGGCCTTCTGCCGTAGGGCTGCTAACGGGGGTGGACGGCGCCGGGCCCGCCAGCATTTGCCGGGTAAGGACCGGTCCTCCGAGTGCGGGCGAAGACGCCCTGGACTGGTCTAAAGAGACTCCTTTGACCGGGGCCGTTGGCCCGGGCCTGCCGTCGCCGTTGAGCCTTCGACCCATATGAGGCGCAGCCTACCGCGTGGGCTGCAAATACAAAGAGAGGCGCCCCCTAAGAATTACCTAATTGGTCTGTCGATGAATATTAGCGCATCCGATTGACGGACGCCGCAACGAGCCCTAAGGAGTTTGTTGATGCCTCGCCAACCTCTGTAGCCAGGCCTTACGTAAGGACAGTTCAGGGACGCCAGACCATGAGGGCCAAGGCCACAAAGAACAAGACGTCACAACACGCGGCGCCGCGGCCGGCGAGCGTGGCCGCCCTGGCGAAGCGGACGCGTTCGGCCTCCCTTTCCACGGGGCTCGCACCCGTCGAACCCTCCTGAAAGAGCATCGAGCGGATTTGGCGCAGCGACGGCACCACCAGGCTGGCGGCTATAAGAGTGGCCGACAGCCACACGAGCAGAGCCCCGAAGACCCAGGCTTGGTCCAAGCCGCCGATGTCCGGGTTGGCGGCCAGAGCGCCGAGGCCCAGGAACGGGACGGCGACGAGGGCCAGCCAAAGCCGCGCCGGCTTTTCGAAATAGCGCCGGATCTCCTCGGTCTCGGACTCCCGCTCGGCCACCTCGGTACTTGTGGGCCGGACCGTGGCCGTTTCAGGCGGGCCAGGTGCCCTCTCATCAGGCTCACCCGGCCCAGCGGGCTCGGGCTCGTCACCCGGCAAATGAGCGCGAGAGGCGTAGGTCCCGGCAAAACCGATGCTGCCGAACCCCACCAGAGCGGCCACGGCGTGTAGCGCCACGAGCGAATAGAACAGGGCCGCCCTCCCCCCGCTCAATGTGGCCACCAGCCACTGGCCCTCAGGCATGTCCACCCTCCCGGCGCGCCTCCCACGGCGCGGCCGCGTTGTTGTCCCCAGTTTGCGCCGTTCCCGGTTTGCGCTGGCGAAGCTTACTGCCGTGCGCCGGTCCCCCGGCCCTGCGATCATCAAAGCATGCAGGTGAGGGGCGCGCTCATCGCCGTCGCCCTGACGACGTCGCTAGGAGCATGCGTATTGCTCGGTGCGTGTGGCGGTTCGTCGCCTGACGCCGGCAAGACGGCGACGGCACAACCCGTGCCACCGGCCAGTTCGACCCTGGCCGCTACGACGCTGACGACCAGCAAAGCCCCACTGGCGGTCCCCACCACGGTGCCCGAACAGGGGCCGGCCAAACCGGCGGCAACGACGCCGGCAACCAAGCGAACGGGCGCCGCTACCCCCACCACCGGCACCGCCGTCATTAAACGGGCGGCGTCCACTACAGGCTCCGTGGCCCGCCGCACCACTGCACCGGCCACCGGGGCACCGGCCACGGCGGCACCGGCCACCGCGGCCGCGACCACCGGGAAAGTACCCAAGAAGACCACGGTGTGGGAGCCGACCGTACCCCAGACCTCCGCCTCACTGGCAGGGTGGGCGCTGCTGGACGCCTGGGTGGCCCGCAACCGGTCCACAGCCCTGGAAGACGCCAGCCCGGCAGCGGTCTCGGCTCTCTTCGTCTACGTTTACCCCGCGGCGGGCGTCCAGTACCGGGGCTGTAGCAGCCCACCCGGCAACACCGCCTCAAATTGTGTCTACCGCGACGGGAACGACCTCCTTTCGCTCACGGTCAGCCTGTTCCCCCGGGGTTGGGCCGTCACCGGCGCCGTGCTCGAGAGCTGAGCCCGGGTAACCAGCCCAGGGCCAGGCACCGCGCTCGAGAGCCAATTCGCGGTTAAAGGGGCGCGCCGCGCCGGAGGCTGACAGAATAGGTTTCCATGCCGCTACAAGGGACTTTTGACGTCCTCGATTTCAGCGCTGTGCTCGAGATCCTGGCGTCTCGCACTATGACCGGCAGGCTGCACGTTCGCAGCCGTTCCTTTGCCGCCAACCTCTTCCTGGTTGACGGCCAGATCGTGGGGGCGGACCAGTCGGAGCACCAGGCCGCCGCCGTGGCGGGCGACGTCACTCAGCGGGCACAGGAAATTTGCTTCGAGCTGCTCGGCACCGACCGGGGCAATTTCGAGTTCCACCCCGCCAAACCCAACAGCCCGGTCGGCGGGACGGTCCTCACCGTCGCCGATGCCCTGGACGAGGCGCGCCGGCGGCTGGCGGAATGGCAGGAACTGCAGGTCCTCATCCCGTCCCTGGACGTCCAGCCCCGGCTGGTGACGGAGTTGGACCCCGGCGAAGTGACGCTCGACCGGGAGCAATGGCGGGTCCTTACGGCCGTAGACGGCCGGCGCAACCTGCGCTCGATCGCCAGGACGTTCAACATGAGCGACTTCGACGTTTGCCGGGCGATGCGGAACCTCCTAACCGCCAAGGTCATCGAGCTCGACATGAGGCAGGCCGGGATCGCTTCGATCAGCGAGATCGAAGCGCCGGCGACCGAACAGGTGACCATCAATGGTAAGCGCGCCACCCGGCTGCGCCCCGAGCCGGCTCACACCAAGACGGGGGTCCTTGGCCCCGAAGAGGAATCGGCCCTGGGGCAGACGATCGTGATCTCCCCGACCAAAACAACACGTGAGCCAGTGCACGATGAACCGGCGCACGAAGACGCGGCGGTCGCCGGCCCGCAGGAGGCCACTCACGAGGAAGCCGGCCACCAGGAGGATCGTGGGCTAACGTAGCGGGCCGATGGCCGGCACCGAGATCCGTCCCGCTGACAAGCTGCTGGCCAAGAGGGTCTTTGTCGACCTGCCCTTCCGTCTGCACGGCGACGACCCGAACTGGGCCCCGCCGCTGCGCCTCAGCGTTTACGACCGCCTCTCCCGCCGGCACCCGGCTAGCCAACATCAGACGTGGGCCCTTTGGACCGCGCATCGGGACGGCAAGGTGGTGGGCCGGGTGGGCGCGTGTGTCGATTCGCTGTTCAACGAGCGCCAGGGCGAGGCGTGGGCCTGGGTGGGGTTCTTCGATGCCGTCGACGACGCCGAGGTGGCGGGTTCCCTCTTCGACGTAGCCCTCGACTGGTCCCGCCGCCAGGGCGCTGAGCTGGCCGTCGGGCCGGCCAATTTCACCACCAACGACGAGCTCGGGCTACTGGTCGAAGGGTTCGGCCCCCCCGCTACCCTGCTCACGCTGCAGAACCCGCCCTACTACGAGGCCCTGTGGTTGGGCGCCGGCTGGGAACAGGTGATGGACCTCTACGGCTACTGGTTCGAGGACATATCTACAGGCCTGTCCGACCGGCAGCGAACGACTCTCGAGCGGTTGCGGCAACGCTCCAAGGTCTACGTCCGCGACATGAACATGAAGGACTACGACGCCGAGGTGGGCCGGTTCTTCGAGATCTACAACGCCATCTGGCAGGACAACTGGGGCTTCGTCCCTATGCCCGAGGCCGAGGTCAGGCACCTGGCCAAACAGCTGAAGCAGATAATCAACCCCCGCTGGATCTTCGCCCTGGAGCGCGATGGCCTCCCCGTCGCGGTTT
>JASHVH010000101.1 GCA_030039575.1 Acidimicrobiales bacterium
GTCTTGCCCGACCCCGACGGCCCCACCAGCACCATCAGCTCCCCCTCGGCCACGTCCAGGTCCAGGTCCTGGACCGCCGGTTTGCCGTTGGGGTAGACCTTGGTCACCTTTTCCAGGTTCACTGTTGCCATCGTGCCTCCCTGCAGTCGAGCCCGGGCAAAGCCCCCTCACTGCGGCGCTTTACCGCTTTGACGAGCGAGGATAGCCTGCCGCTCCGACCGATGCTAGTTACTCCGCAAGCAGTCACGGTGCTCAACCCACCGTCCGCAGGCCCGGAGGCCCGCCCGCCAGCTGATTTTTGCCGTCCGCGCTTACATTTATCGCCACTGGCGTAGCGCCGATCCTCAAGCCGTTGACACTGCGCAGCCCCATGCCGGACTCCAGAGGCGCCAGCCCAACGGTGCCGCCAGGAACGTCCGGCCTGATGCCCAGCAGCGCCGTCACGATAGCGACCGAGGACGCCGCCGCCCAGGCTTGGGGATGGCAGGACGCAGGGTACGGGAGGGGGGCCAGGCCTTCCTCGCGTGCATGCCCTCCGTAAAGTTCGGGCAGCCGGTAACCGAACCCCTCCGCCGCAGTAAGCAGGCCGTCTATCAGTGAACCGGCGGCCTCTTGCGCCATGGCCCCGGCGTACGGGCCAACCCCGAGATGGCGATGGCGGTGTCATGGGCCCAGACCGACCCGCCGTGATAGCTGAGCGGGTTGAAACCTCCCGAGGAGGCGGCCAAGGTCCTGAGGCCGAGACCACTGTTGAGGTCGGGGCCAAGCAGGCGCCGGGCCACGAGGTCGCTCTCTCGCCCGTTCAGCAGCCCCGTGCCCAGCAAGTGGCCAATGTTCGAACTGAGAGAATCGACCGCGGTGCCGTCCCCGTCGAGGGCGATCGCCGGGTAGGCGCCTTCGCCGTCGTCCACCCAGAACCGGGCACGGAACCGCTCGGCCAGGCCCGCCGCGAACTCGCGCCAACGGTCCGCCCCGGGCCGGCCAAACGCTTCGAGCAGTTCGGCCCCGGCCGTGGCCGCTTCGTACGCGTACCCCTGTACCTCGCACAAAGCCAGGGGGGCACGGGCGATACGGCCGTCGCGAAATTGCACCCCGTCCCAGGAGTCTTTCCAGCCCTGGTTGGCCAGGCCCTGGCCCGACTCGTCGATGTAGCTGACGAAGCCATCGGCCTGGCACCCCAGTTCGGTAAGCCACGTGAGGCAACGCTGCATAGGGCCGAGGAGACTCTCCACGTCGCCGGCCGCCACCCCCCACCTCCAGGCGTCGTGCAGCAAGCACACCCACAGAGGGGTGGCGTCGACGGTGCCGTAGTACACGGGCGGGAGCGACACGTTGCCACGGCTCCGGCCATCGTCGGTCTTCAGGTACGTCGATATGTCCGGCCGGCGCACCTCGTGGAGGATCCTGCCTGGCTGTTCGCCTGTTTGCGTGTCGAACGCCTGTCCCTGACGCCTGGCCAGCGTGCACAGCGTCCCGAGGGCCAGCTCGCTGCTCAACGGGAGCAACATCCGTGCCGCCCAGATCGAGTCCCGCCCGAAGAGCGTTAGGTACCACGGTGCACCAGCGGCCAAAAAGACCTCTGACGGCTCGGCCGGGGCCACCATCCTCAACGCCTCGAGGTCGGCCAGGCTCATCTGCAACAGCCTCTTCAACCTGCGGTCGGTCGCCTCGACGTCCGGCACCGCAAGCCCGCCCGAGGTGGTGGGCGGCGCCGCCACGAACACCGCCGGCCCTCCCCGGTCTTGCAGCTCGACCGCGGCCCGCCAGGTGACCGCTTCACGTGGCTCGACCACAAATTCCCATCGGACAGACCCGTTCAATGCGTCGATCACATCGGGGGCCGGCGAACACCCGACATGTACCGAGGCCCGATCAGGCAGGTCCCACACCAGCCCGTGATCCCCTGCCGCCGCGGTTTGCGCTGCGGGGCGCAGGCCGGAACGGACCTCCGCGATAGCGGCCAGGTCGCACCCGAACTGCACTTCCACTTGGCAGTGCACGGTGGAGCGGGCGTACGACGTCAGCGTGAACGTCTCGACCATCCCCGTCGCGTTGAGCACACGCCGGCGGGAGACAAATACAGACAGGTCCGGCCCGGGGTTGCCAATCCCGGCCACCGCGCTATGGAACTCGTTGGCGGCCCCGCCGACTAGGTCGAAGCCAAGGGGCAAGGGCTCGGAGCCGTTCACCCTCAACTCGAACTGGCTGAGGGCCCGAAGGTCGTTGACGTACAGCCCCTCCGGCCCCGTGGGGCGTACCTGCCCGTCACGCCCGGACAAGGACATGGCCGGAGCCCAAACGGCGGTCACCAGGGTGTTCAGATAGGTCTGTGTGGCGCCAGGTTCTTCGGGGCTACGCACGGCGCCGAGAACGTCGGTCTGAGTGACTTGATCGTTCATACCTGTCATGATAGTTTTTTTTGAACGATCAAGTCAGCCGGGACGGGGAGGGGGTGCGGCGATGCGACAGGGCGGGGATTATGCCAGGGACGCGAACAAGCGCCCCACGATCGAGATGGTGGCCCAACGGGCCGGGGTGTCGCGCCAGACCGTGTCAAACGCCGCCAACGCGCCCCACCGGTTGCGTCCGGAAACCCTCAAACGGGTGCTGGGGACGATCGACGAGCTCGGGTACCGCCCAAGTCACGCGGCGCGCTCGCTCCGCACCCGTGCCACCGGCGTCATAGGTTGCCGCCTATTGCCGAGCAACTATGGCGGCACCGGTGGGGTACTGGACCGGTTGTTGCACGCTTTATGTGACGCCGCCCGCTCGAGTGGGTACAACGTGCTGGCGTTTTCCGTCGACACCGATGACGAGGAGATCGGGGTGTTCGATGACCTCCTCCGCCGGAACGCCGTCGATGGTTTCGTGCTCGCCAACACCCACCACGGCGACGTCAGGCCCAATTGGCTCCTGGACCAAGGTGCCCGCTTCGTAGCCTTCGGCCGGCCCTGGGGCGTGGAGCACCCCAGGCACTCATGGGTCGACGTCGACGGTGCGCGAGGGACGTCGGAGGCGGTGAACCACCTGGCCGGCCTCGGGCACACCCGGATCGGTTTCCTCGGCCTCGGTGAGGGTAACGGCGTGGGCGACGACCGTTACCACGGGTGGCAGCGGGCCATGGACGACATGGGCTTGCCGGTAAAGGGCCTGGTGGCCCGGGCGGAAGACGGGATCGCGTCCGGAAAGGCGTTGGCCGAGCAGATGATGGACGCCCCGCAACCACCAACGGCGTTCGTCTGCGTCAGCGACGCAATGGCCATAGGAGCGTTGCGGGCCGCCGAGGACCGCGGCCTCGCCGGCGGCCGGGACATTTCTATCGTAGGGTTCGACGACAGCCCGGTGGCGTCGGTGATCCGGCCCCGACTGTCCAGCTTGCGCCAACCGGTGGAGGGTGTCGCTCACAAGATCGTCGAAGTCCTCCTCTCCGAGCTAAACGGGACGCAGCGCCGGCCGTCCCGGGTGCTCCTGGCGCCGTGGCTGGTACGGCGCGAAAGCACCGGTGAATGCTCTTCGGTAAGTGTGTCTGCCACAATTCCTCAAAAAGGGCGTCAGCAGCGCAAGTCTCCGTCGACTTGATACCTACAGAAAGGAACAAAGCAAATGAAAAGATGGAAGGTGGTATGCGGCTTGACCATGTCAGCCGCGCTAGTAGCGGTCGCGCCCGGCGGTGCAATGGCACAGAGCGCGCCAAAACTCGTGGGTAAAACGACCGGTGTAACTCTAAGTTTCATGATCGCGTCTTCCGGCACCGCCGAGACCGATGCGGACGACGCGGCGGCAGCTGCGTGGGGCAAGCTGACCGGCAACAAAGTCAACGTGATCAACTCGTCCAACCTCACGTTGCAGTTGACCGAGGGATTTGCGGGCGGCTCACCGCCGGACGTCTTCTACGGCGAAACACCGCTGTTCGAGAGCATGGCCAAGCAGGGCCAACTGCTCGTTAGCGGTAACCTCGTCGCCCCGGCCAGCAATTTCTACCCTTCCTTAGCCAGTGCCTATACCTACAACCACACCTTCTACTGCGTACCGAAAGACTCCTCCACGCTGGCCATCGAGATCAACACGGCCGACTGGAAAGCGGCAGGCCTCACCAATGCCGACCTCCCGACCACATGGGCCAAGCTCGCCTATGACGCCAAAGTCCTGACCAAAGGGAAGACAACCGGGCTTGTCATTTCCGATACGCTCGACCGTCTCGGCGCCTTCTTCGCTGAAGCCGGAGGCTCGTACATGAACGCCTCTCGCACCGGCTTCTCCTT
>JASHVH010000102.1 GCA_030039575.1 Acidimicrobiales bacterium
CAGGCCCGGGCGCCCGGCGCCGGAGTTCCTCGGTAACGCGCCGCTTCGCTGCGGCTACGTAACCGGCATCGGTGTCATAGCCCAAATAACGGCGCCCGCTGCAAATTGCCGCCACCAGCGTGCTGCCCGAACCCATGAACGGGTCGAGCACCAGGTCGTCCCGGAACGTATAGAGACCGATCAAGCGTTGCGGCAACTCCACCGGGAACGGGGCCGGGTGCCCGACTCGCGTCGCGCTCTCGGGGGCGATGTTCCACACGTCCAGCGTCGCTTCCAAGAACTCGTCCGTGGAGATCTCGGTCCTGTGCGGTAAGGAGAGTTGCCTTCTTGTCCCAACCGGTTTGGCCCGGTCGAAGCGGCCTTTGCTGGCGATTATCACCCGCTCGGTTATGTCGCGCAGCACCGGGTTGGCCGCACTGCGGAACGAACCCCAGGCACATGAACCGCTCGCCCCCTCGCCCTTGCGCCAGATCACTTCACCGCGTAAAAGAAGACGCAAGTCATCCTGCAGAATGCGCACGATATCGCCGGCCAGGCTCCGGTAGGGCTTGCGCCCCAGGTTCGCCACATTGACCGCTATCCGCCCGCCCGGTTCGAGGACGCGCTTGCACTCGCCGAAAACGTCCGTGAGCATGCCGAGGTATTCGAGGTAGCTGCCCGGGATGTGGCCCCGGCCGAGGGCCTGCTCGTACTCCTTGCCGGAGAAATAAGGCGGCGAAGTCACGACCAGGGCGACCGAATTGGCCGGGAGGCGGCCGCCGCCCGGGAGCTTTAAACGGCGCGAATCTGCCTTTATGCAAGCGGCCGCCCCTTGCGGTAGGTCCTTCAGGGGCTCGACGGTGTCGTCGACGGACATTTCGGGAGGCTCGAAGCGGGCATAAAAGCCGCTCGCATCGTGGCTCTCCCGGCGGCCGACGCCGAAGGCTGATGTGATGGTCCGGTTGGTCCGCTCTTTCATGGCCCGCACCCGAGCTTAATCCCCGAGCGCCGCCACGACCGCGGCCGCCCCGAAGCGGTCGAGGGAACCCACGTCCTCGGTCAGCATGCCCTCGAACGCGGGGTCCTCCGCCAACTCGGCCGAAAAAACCTCGCGAATGGAGAGGAATGCAGCCACAGTTTGGCCGGGGCTGGAAGCCGAGCGGGCGGCGGCGCGGAGCTTTTCGGCGATGGGGTCGTCGAGGGGGAGAACGGTGCCGGAGTCGCTCTTCCCGGTGCTGGCGTACCGGATCCAGCCGGCCACCGCGAGGCTGGCGTAACGGGGCCCCTGGCCCACCGCCAGCCGCGCGCTTATGGTGCCGAGCAGCCGGTACGGCAGTTTCTGGCTGCCGTCCATGGCGATCTGGGTGGTGCGATGCCGTAACACGGGATTGGCGAAGCGGGTCATCAAATCACTTTTATAAGCGTTCAGGTCGAAACCATCGGGCACGTTCAAGGTCGGGGTGACGTCGACGTCCATAAGCGCCCGGGCATACCTGGCGAACTCGGGGGCGCGCACGGCGTCAGCGATAAATTCGAACCCGGCCAGTGCCCCAAGGTAAGCCAAGGCAGAGTGGGTGCCGTTCAAGAGGCGCAGTTTCATCTCCTCGTAAGGCCCAACATCGGGCACGAACGTCGCCCCGGCCTGGTCCCAGGCCGGGCGCGGGCCGGCGAAGCGGTCTTCGATCACCCACTGAGAAAACGGTTCTGTGACCACCGCACCCTGATCTTCAAGGCCGAGCAACCTGGCCGCCAGGTCCCGGTCGTCGGCCGTGGTAGCCGGAACGATACGGTCCACCATTGCGTTCGGGTAGGTCACGTTCTCCGTCAGCCACGATCGCAATTGGTCGTCCTGGAGGACGGGGGCGGGGCCGCGCCGGAGCTCACAGAAATCGTCGACCAGTTGGTTCAAAGTGGCCCCGTTGTGCGGGAAATTATCGCAGCACAGCACTGTCAGTGGCTGCCCGCCCCGCCGCCACCGCGCCTCGAACCCGCTTACCAATTGGCCCAGGACCGTGCGCGGTGGCCGGCCGGAGGCGTCGGCCAGCAGTTCCGGGTCGTCGCGGCGCAGGCGGCGAGTGGAGGGGTCGAACCGGTAACCCTTCTCTGTCACGGTCAGCGTGACAATGTGCGTCGTCGGGCTGCTCAACCGGTCCACCAGTTCTTCTACCTGCCCGCCCGCAAACAACACGTCTCGAATGGCGCCGACCACGTTTATAACCGTCCCGTCCCCGCTGCGCTCGAGGACGCTGTACAGGCAGTCCTGGGGGAGAAGGGCCTCTGCCACGGAGGCGCTGCGTTCGGTGACCCCGCATATCCCCCAAGAATTGCCAGTGCCCATAGCCAGTGCTCGCTGGGTGTAAACAGCCTGATGGGCGCGGTGAAAGGCGCCCAGGCCGAGGTGCACGATGCCCACCGACAGGTCGCGTGGGTCAGGGTGCGGGCGCCACTCTTCGGGGACACGGCCCAGGTGGGCAAGGCAAAGTCGCAACGGGTGTACCGTAGTCGCATGGGGTGGCCGATGGGCGGACCAGCGGGCCGTACCGGCCGAGCGCATTAGCCTTCTGAGACCATCGATGGGCGCCGGCCCCGGCCAAACGGGGCCTTTGGCGGTGTTTGCCGTAAGCGGTGCGCCTCGTTATGGGGCCGAGGGCTCTGCGCCGGGCCATGCCCGCCCGGCCCGCTTGCATCGCCCCGCCGAACCCGCGCCCCTCTCCGAGCGTTCGGCCCGGCTGGCCGAGACGGTCCACTGGGCCACGCTGGCGGCGGCGTTCGGCTTCTGGGCTTGGCTCGACCGCAAGCTCTGGTTCTTCGGGGACGAGTGGGACTTCCTGGTCAGGCGGGGGCTGTCCTACCCTCCCTCGAGCAGCCGGAGCATCTGGTTCCCCCACAACGAGCACTGGTCGACGCTGCCCATATTGCTCTGGCGAGGTTTGTACAGCGTCTTCCACCTGGGCAGCTATTGGCCCTACCTGGTGCCGGTATTGCTGGCGCAGGTGGGCGTAATGCACCTGGCCTGGCGGCTGAGCCGTCGCAATGGGGCCGACCCCTGGGTGGCGACCGCGGCCGTGGGCCTGCTCGGCTTCCTGGGCGCCGGCGCAGAGGACCTCGCCTCGGCGTTCCAGGTCACCTTCGTCGCCTCGGTGCTGTTTGGCTTCGTAGCCTTCGACCTGCTCGACCGCCCCTCCCGGGACGCCCCGGCCGTGAGGCGACGCGACGCCCTTGCATCGGTAGCCCTCCTGGCCGGTTTGATGTGCTCGACGATTGGCGACGCCATGGTCGTCGGGGCCGCCGTGTTCCTTTTCGCCCGGCGCCCTGCCAAACGAGCGATTGCCGTGCTCGCCTTGCCTGTCGGCAGCTACCTGGTCTGGTTCGCCTTCATCGGGCGATTTGGCCTTACCGCTAGCGCTGACCAATTGTCGCTGGCGAAGTTCACCGGCTTGCCTCAGTACGTATGGTTCGGCCTGTCCTCCGCGCTCGGGCAAACCCTGAACCTCGAGGCTGCAGGGGCCGCCCTGCTGGTCGGCCTGGCCGCCTGGTTGGCCTGGCACCTGTCCTCGCTCTGGCGGGAAAACCCGGCCCTGTTGGGCCTGTTTGCGGCCGCGGTCGCCTTCTATGTCGTGGCCGGCCTGGGCCGGGACACGACCATCGGCGCCACCACAGTGGTCTCCCGCTACGTCTACGTCGGAATAGCCATCCTGCTCCCCGTGATTGCCAAGGTCCTCAGTTCGGTAAGCGCTTGGCCGGCGGCACGGTGGGCCGTGGTGGCCCTGTTAGCTGTCACCGCCCTCGGGAACGTCGGCCAGGCCCAGACCTGGGTGTCGAACCAGGTCGCTCTCGAGTCGAAGCTGAAGCCCGAGTTGCTGGCGACGGCGCGACTGCTGGCATCCGGCGTAGCGGATGTTTCCGGCCCGGGCGCTTCGCCTATCGGCCTTTACCCCGACCTTTCGGCCGCCGGCATCGTGGGCCTGGAAAGGTCAGGCCAGTTGCCCCGCACCGCTCTGCCCCCCGGCGATCTGATTAATGCGCAGGCGCTGCTGGCCGTCGGCACATGGTCCGGCTCGAAGACACAACTATCACCGCAGGCTCTTTTCCACGGTCGTTTCATTTTGGTGGGCGCCACCCGCTCATCGACGTCCCGCCTGGCCAACGGGTGCGTGAGCTTTGCCCCCCAGACGGTCAGCCCTCCCATGGAGGTGCGCCTGCGCCTGGCCCCGGGGGAAAACGGGGCGTCGGTCCACGTTGTCTCTGCCCCCGCCACGCCCGGCCTGACCAACCATGTGGCCGCGCTATTGGTCTCACCGAGCGGCCGGGCGTCGACGACCGCTGTGCAGCTGGCTGTGCCCCTGGCCGGCACGGGCTACCTGAGCGACAACGACCCCGAAGCCGAGCTGCTCTTGCTGTGGGACGTGGGGACACCGCTCGAACTGTGCGGGCTGCGGGCAGGGCCCGGGTGACCGTCAGGTGAATTATGGGCCGCGCACTGGAAATCGGACGCGCCAGCCGAGCAAGATAACCCTGTGCACCCTCGCCCGCATCAGCGTCACCTGGACTCGGAGCACCGATGAGCGTCCAGGCCGGTAAGTTCGTCCCCCTCGACCTCGACGTCGACCTGTCTCAGCACCTGGACGACTTGATGCTCGACGAGACGGACGACGAAGACGAGCCCGTGCTGCGCTGGAAGGACGGGCGCCTGGTCGACACGTGGCGGGAGGGGTACCCCTACGACGAACGTATGCCCCGCCCCGACTACGAAGTGGTAAAGCGGCTCCTCCAGATCGAACTGTTACGGCTGCAGAACTGGGTGAAGGACAACGGCAAGCGGATCGTCATCCTGTTCGAGGGCCGCGACGCGGCCGGCAAAGGCGGGACCATCAAACGGTTCACAGAGCACTTGAACCCGCGTGGTTCCACCGTCGTCGCGTTGGAAAAGCCGAGCGAACGCGAGGAGGGCGAGTGGTACTTCCAGCGCTACGTGGACCACTTGCCCTCGGCGGGAGAGATCGTCTTGTTCGACCGGTCGTGGTACAACCGGGCCGGTGTCGAACGCGTTATGGGCTATTGCACGGACGAGGAGTACCGGCTCTTCGTGCGCCAGGCCCCGGAGTTCGAGCGC
Source organism: Acidimicrobiales bacterium (assembly GCA_030039575.1). GTDB lineage: Bacteria > Actinomycetota > Acidimicrobiia > Acidimicrobiales > Palsa-688 > Fen-671. Next base: position 5,093 of record JASHVH010000102.1, read on the forward strand.
ATGCTCACCGATGACGGGATCGCGGTGATCAAGCTGTGGTTTTCCGTCTCGCGTTCCGAGCAGCGCACCCGGTTCCTTATCCGTCGGATCGACCCCGTTCGGCAGTGGAAATTGTCACCCACGGACCTGGCCGCCTTGAACCGCTGGGACGACTACACGGCGGCCAAGGAAGCCATGTTCCAGCTGACCGATACCACCTGGGCCCCCTGGACCGTCATCAAGAGCAACGACAAAAAGCGCGCCCGTATCGGCGCGATGCGCTATGTGCTCGGCTTGTTCCCGTACCCGACTCAGGACGCGGCCGTCGTGGGCAAGCCCGACCCCCAGATCGTCGGCCCGGCTTCCGAGGTGTACGAGCACGGCGAGACGCCGGGCGGCCCGAGCCAAGCCACGACCGCCAGCACAACTGGCCCGGCATGAGCGCCGGCGATGAAACTCTTTTGACCGGCCGCTCGTAGACCCTCCAAAAGCGCAAGAGGGGTTCTTGCGCGATCGACGACAGGAGGCCAGGACCATGCGTAGCTTTAGTCGAACGCGCTCCTTGCAAGGTACGGCGGACGAATGCCCCCCATCGCGGCGCCCGGCGGTAGGAAAACCGCGGCGGGTACCCTTTGGCCGCGCCCCGATCTCCAGAGCGCAAGTCTCCAGGCTGGCCGTGCTCGCTTCCGCGGCGGCCTTGGCCGGGGTGTCCCAAGCCGGCTCCATCGTCGCCCCGCAGCCGGCGGCGGCGGCCACCATCACCATCTCGGTCCACTCGAGCCCGGCCGGACCGGTATTGGTCGACTCCAGAGGCTATTCGCTGTACGTGTTCACCGGGGACCTGTCGCCGGCCACCGCTTGCCTGTCAAAGGCGTGCCTGGCCGCTTGGCCCATTGTCCCGGGCAGCAGTGCCATTACGGCGGGCGCCGGCGTCAGTGCAAAGGGCCTCGGGGAGGAGAACAGGAAAGGTGTCGGCGAGCAAGAGACCTATTTCGGCCAACCCCTGTACTACTTCGTAGGTGACAAGGCGGCCGGGCAGACCAACGGCGAAGACGTCACCACTTTCAACGGCGTCTGGTGGTTGGTCTCGCCGTCGGGTCAGCCGGCGGCCGAACGGGCCAAGGTCGGGATCACGGCGTCTTCGGCCGGGTTGGTGTTGAGCACGACCACTGGCTTTGGGGCGACGAGGACGCTCTATGCGCTGTCGTCGGACTCTCCCACTTCCAGCGCCTGCACGGGTTCGTGCTTGGCCTTCTGGCCGGCCCTGTACAGCAACGGGCCCGCCATCGCGGGCGAAGGGGTGACCGCCTCGAAGCTGGGGCTGCTCCATCGCCCTGGCGGCACTACTCAGGTCACCTATGACGGCCGGCCGCTGTACATGTTCGCCTTTGACCTCGCTTTCGGTGGGGCCCCGGGGGCGGCCGCCGGCGAGAACGTGATCGACCCCACGGCCAAAGGCGTGTGGTACAGCTTGTCGCCGGACGGGTTCGCCTCCGCCGGCGCGGCCCGGCTCAAGGTCGAGTCCTCTGCCGCCGGCCAGGTCCTCGCCATCGAGGGAGCTGATAACGCCTCCGCTACCGTGTACGCCTTTTCCGGGAAGAGCTGCACCGGTCAGTGTGCCATAGCCTGGCCTCCGGTCCTCACCAGCCAGCCCTGCATCGCCGGGGCCGGCGTGACCGCCTCGAAGCTCGGCACCGTACAGCTAGCCGACGGCAGCTTCCAGGTGACGTACGACGGTCATCCGCTGTACATGTTCTTCAAGGGCTTGAACAGCTCCACTGTGGGGGCCGGGATAACCGCCTTCGGAGGCAAATGGTCACTGGTCACGGCCGGCGGCGCCGCCCCCGCCGGCTCGCCCACCACTACCACCAGCGCGCCGGCGACGACCACTACCACCAGCGCGCCGGCGACGACCAGCACCACCAGCGCCCCGGCCACGACGGCCACCACCGCCTCCTCCGGCTACTAGGTTTGCCCGCCGGCCTCCTTCGCCGGAGGCCCCCGGGTTGTCGCCGACGCGTCGGCTTCGCTGGCAGCCGACGCGTCGGCCTTACCGTGAGGACGTCACAGCTTCGCGCTCACCCTTGTCGAGTACCCCTGCCCGGCTCCAGGAGGTGAGCCCGAGCCGTCTGGGGACAGTCATGGTGGGCCCGTCTTTGTGGACAGGCGGCCGCCTAAGGCCAGCTGCGCAGCGGGCCCGTGCGCACACCGGCCACGTGGACCAGCAGGTTGTACGTGACCACAGCAATAGCCAGGTGCATGGCCATCAGTACGGCTACTGCGTCAGCGGGTTGGCCTTTCATATAGATGTACACATCCGGGAGCCAGAGCACGAGCGTCACCAGGATGGCCAACCGGAAGAACAGCCATCGTGGGCTGGAGGTAACGCGGGTGACCACCGGCCACGCGGCGCAAGCGATCAGGACACCGACGACGGTCAACTTCCCGTAATCGGAGAACTGGAAGTGGCCGTACCCCTTGGTGCCCGGGAAAGCACGTGTGCCCAGGGCCACGAGCAAAGCGTCTGCGGCGAGTGAGCCGATAACTGACAACACCGTGGCGAGCACGACGCGGGCCGCCGGCGGCTGGGGCACGTTACGAGGGAAGTCGAGGCGGACGGAACCGAGCGCGCGCTCAAGCAACGATGGGGCCTGCAGTGCCACGAGCCCTATGAGCTAGCCGTCAGGCTCCTGATACGCTCACGCGTGGCCTGGATCGACCCTTGGCAAGAACAAGCTGGACAGAAAGAAGGAAGCGACGGGTGCTGTCGTTGGTAGGTCCGGCACCCGTTGTGCCGATCTCCGGGAC
>JASHVH010000103.1 GCA_030039575.1 Acidimicrobiales bacterium
CGGGTTCCTGGCCACCGAGCAGCGCTGCGGTTCGGAGGCGGTGCCGCTGGCCGAGCGTGCCGTCGCCATAGCCCGAGGGGCCGACGACCTCAGGGCTCTTGCGTGGGCGCTGTTGTCGCTCGGCAACTCCCTCAGTGCCGTGGGCCGGTTCGAGGACGCCCGGACGCACCTCGAAGAAGCGTTGGCTCTAGCCGAGCAAACGGGGCAGCGGCCCGCGGCTGAGCTGGCGGAGCACGTCCTGGCCGGCTGTTATTACGAAACCGACAACCGCCCCGAGGCCATGAGGCGCGCCGAACATTGCATTATCTCGGCCCGTGCGTCGGGCAATCTCCGCGCCCTGAGCGGGGCCCTGGTGTCGCAAGGTTGGATGAAAGAAGACGTCGGGGACTACACCTCGGCCATGGACCTCTTCCAGGAGGCTCTCGAATGCACGCGCCAGGCGGGCGACTTTTCCTTTATCGCCGGCGTCCTACGCACCATCGGCCATTGCTTATTCATCCAGGGCGAGTTCGAGCAAGCCCGTACCTACTTCGAGGACAGCCTGGCCTTGGGTGACCCCGTACAGCACGAGCCAGAGGCGTGGTTAGCCTCTACCTTGATGGGCTTGTCTAACCTGCACTTCGAGCTCGGAGACTATACGACAGCCCGGGCCTTGCTCGACAAAGCTCTCCGGAGTTCGGCCGCTCCCAACGACGTCACTGACTGGGTGTCGTACACGATGTTGCAGGCGGGCAACCTCGCCCGAGCCGAAGACGACCGGTGTGCTGCCCTCCGCTGTTTCCACAAAGCACTAGGCGCAGCCCTCTCGATCGGGGACGTCATCCGGTGCCTCGAAGCCATGGCCGCCTCTCTCGACGACCACGGGGAAACACACGAAGCCGTGGTAATGCTGGGCTCCGCAGATAAAGCGCGCGGGGGTACCGGGCGGGTCGTACACCCGTACCAGCGTCAACGTTACGCTCAGCAGCTAGAAGCGCTGAAGGTTGCGCTGGGGCAAGCCGCGTTCGCCGGCGCATGGGCCGAAGGAGTGGCGCTGCCGGTCGAGGAGGCCAAGAGCCGAGCGCTCGAGGCCGCAGCCGCGCTGCTTAGCGCTAACGACTTAGGGAGATAATCAGGCGCCCGGGCACTGAGGCGTGCCCGGGTCACTTCGACCGACCCAAAAGCTCGTTGCACCTGGGCCTTCAGGCGAGGCACAGAGCACCCCTCAGAGGTGGTTGTCCCTTAGGGCGCCGCCGTGTCAGTGGCGTACCAGCGCGGCATCAGAATGACCGGCGAGCCTGGTCTCGGTGTTCAAACCGCCTTTACCACGCCTTGCCCTCGCTAACCGGCAACCTGAAGGAGTTCTCGTGCTTCCCATACCTCCGTCCTACGTCTTTCACTTTATTGAAGAACGCCGGCGCGAACCATCGAATAGTGCCGGCAAGAAGCAGAGAGCTGGCGCTCTCGAGAAAACGCGTCGACCCCTGAACACTTCCAAGCGTCGACGGCCGGCCGGGATGCCTGACCGTCTGAGCCTGATGGCCCGCTGGCGACATCCCCGCGGCGCTGGCCGCCGCGTGTTCACGGTGCTCCGGAAATTCCGCCAAAACATCGTTGTTTGGGGTCAAAAAGCATGATTAGCCAAAAGCCAGTCTGCGTGCCCCTGCAAGTAACCCTTCTCGGGCCATTCTCGATCAGGTCGGGGTCGCAAACTGTCCACTCGTGGCCGCGGCCACCCGTGAAGCGCCTGTGCGAGCTGGTGTTCGTAAGCCCGAGCCGCCGTGTCTTGAGGGATGTGGCTGGCGAGGAGCTGTTCCCAAACCTCAACCCACGGAAGGCGAACGTGGCCCTGACGAAGGCGGTGTCACTGGCACGGGCCGCACTTTCTGAGTTGGGCGGCGGAGCGCAGAGAATGCTTGGGTCCGACCGCAACTACGTTTGGGCCGACCCCGGCCTGGTCGAAGAAACCGACTTCGAGTCCCACACGCGAGCGCTGCTCGGTGCTATCGGTACCCAACCTGGTAACGAGCGCGACGACCTGCTCAGCCTGGCCCTGAAGACAACCGGTACCCTGCTGGAGGACGAACCCTTTGCTGCGTGGGCGGTGCGGCCCCGGGAGCGACTGGATTGGTTGAGACAGGAAGGTCGCCTCATGCTGGCCAGGGCACGGGCGCAAGCCAATGGGCGCTTTCAGGTCCGCTCTGTTATAGAGGCTTGGGAAGACTGCCTGGCGCATGACCCCACGTGCGAGGAGGCCGCATGCGCGCTAATGCGTATTTACACCGTCGAGGGAAGGCAGTCACTCGTCGAACGCATCTACAAAGGGTGCCGTAAGGCCCTGGAAGACCTTGGTCTGGACATCTCTCCATCTTTGGAAGAGGCCCGAAAAGTCGCCAGTAAATTCTCCTCCTTTTCCTCCTGTGGCACCCGGACGACCACCCAGGACAGCGGCGTAGTGCGGCGCGTCGTCACCGTTTTGTTCGTCGAGCTGGCCGGGCGACCGAGCTCCGGCGGCCGCATGGCGGCGGAGGAGCTTGGCTACCTGGTGCGAGAGCGGTTGACCACGGTCATGGCCGAGGTGGAAGTGTTCGGGGGGACGGTGGCAGCCGTTTGGGGGACAGGTATGGTAGCCCTCTTCGGTGCCGCTGAAGCGCACGAGGACGACCCGGAACGGGGTTTGCGAGCCAGCTTTAGGGCCGTCGCCGGAGCCAACTCTCAAGTCTGTGGCGTATCGGTCCGTGCCGGAGTCGAAACTGGCACCTCCGTGGCCGCCACCATCGACACCGGGTCGAGAAAACATTACTGGGCGGTAGGAGAGGCAGTGGCTACCGCCGCAGCGCTCCAGTCCATAGCCCGCCCCGGTTCTGTACTGGTCGGGCCGGCGACGCGTGCGGCAGTCGAGGACCTCTTCGACTGGGGCCCATCCCAGGAGGTAGTTGTGGCCACGAGCGCAAGACCGCTGCGGGCGTCCTACCTCCAGCGCCCAAACATACGCCCCTCGCACGCCCTGGTGGGAAGCTACCTGGGGAACAATGGGACCTCAATTGGACGGGGGCCACAGCTATCCACGGTCCGAGAGGCAATGGCGGCCGTGACGGCGGGCCAGGGGGGAGTGGTAGCGATTGTGGGTGCAGCCGGCGTCGGCAAGACGCGCTTGGTCAGCGAGTGCCGTGAACTGTTTACGGCATGGGTGCGTTCAGGGCCCGGGCGCCTGCCGCTCTGGCTCGAGGGCAGCGGCGCATCTTACGCATCGACAACCCCTTACGGGCTTTATCAGCGTCTGATATCCGGCTGGGTAGGTGTGGGGCCCGAAGATGGCAGGGCAGTAATGCGGACTGCGCTCGAAAGAGCTATCAAGGCCGCCTCTGCAGGGACCGCTGAGCCCGGGGACATTGACCTGCTTGCTGACATGATGGAAATAAAACCGGGAAAGCCAACCTTTGGCTCGCGCTGTTCGCTCGAGCAGCACCAGCGCGCCACGTTCGGCGCATTAGGTTCCGTGGTGTCCTGGATCGTCGACCACGGGCCGACGGTCCTCGTCCTGGAGGACCTCCACTGGGCCGACCCCACCTCGCTTCATCTAACAAACCAACTCTTGGCCCTCACCAAAAAACGCCCGCTACTGATGGTGCTAACGCGCCGACCGGGCGGCGACCACGGAGCCACACTCTTGGAGACAGCGCTACTGGCTGACCCCGAACTCGACGTACGGGAACTTGAACTCAGCCAGCGTCGTCTTTTTTAGCGACCCGAGCGCCAACCCGACCGCCTCTCCGCGTGACAATTGGGCGCCTTCTTGGAAGGCAGCCATAAACGGCGCCCCTCCCAAGATGTCTTTGGCCGTCCTCCTGGCCGCCTCAATATTGGCCAGGCGGAGGGGCGGTACTGGCGCAGACATGTCCGCACGCCATTTGTCCGCGGCTCCTAATAATAAAGCGGCGTGACGAGGGTTCCCGTCAGGTACTTCAACCCGTGCCAACTCCTCCATCGCCGTCGCCACCAACCAGTGCGGCCCGGCCGGCCAACCCTCTACCAACACCTCTCGCAAGGCAGCTTTTGCCTGTTCCCAGTCGCCCATTTCGCCGGCGAGCTGTCCCCAGGTCAGGTGGGCCTCCACGACCCCGGAGCGCACGCCACCCTTCCTGAACAGCGTCAGCGCTTCTGTCAGCAGGCGCTCGGCCGCGGCCAAGTCTCCCCGCACCGTTGCCACCAACGCCAAGTTGTTGAGCGCGAAACCGGCCGCCCACTCCTTCCCAAGCCGGCGGCATTCGGCCAGGCTGTCGGTGCATATCGCCTCGGCCCCGTCGACGTCACCCTGGTCCCGGGCGACGTCACCGAGGCCCAACAAAACGAGGACACCCGCAGCCGGGTCGCCCTGGTGCCGGCTGCAACTCAGGGACTTCTCGTACGAGGCCTGCGCCAGAGGGAAGTCTCCCATCTCGCGCGCGATCAGGCCCAGCCGGTACAGCACGTAAGCAACCGCTCCCTCGTCGTCGGCTTCGTGCGCCAGCGCCAGTCCGTCGTTGACCAATCCCAGAGCTTCTTTATATCGGCCCTTGTTCCTGGCCGTCATGGCCCGCTTCGCCTGCACCTCGGCGATGCGCCCCAGCTCGCCCAAGGCCCGGTACAACGCCACGGCTTCCTGAAAGAAGTCCTCGGACGACCCAGAGTCTTCCTGGTCCTGCGCCAACCAAGCGGCGCCAGTAAGGGCCAGGGCGCGCACCTCCGGTGGGGCTTGGTGCGATCGCGGGTCGGCGAGGAAGTGCTCCAGCCAACGCCTTCCCTCTCTCGAGTCGCCACGACGCCGCCAGTACTGCCAGAACGCCCCCGCCAACCTCAGGCCCAAGACGGCGTCTCGACTGGCCCGTGCCCACTCGAGGGCCGCTCTTATGTTGTCTTGCTCGCCTTCCAACGGCTTCGTCCCCGCAACTTCGGCGGGGCCAACCACCCTGCCCCCGGCCGCCTCGGCAACACGCAGGTAGTACTGGGCATGCCTGGCGCGTACCGAGGCGCCGTCGCTGCTGGCCTCGAGGCGCTCGAGGGCGAAGTCCCGGACGACGACGAGCTGCCGGAACCGCACCTCGGGCTCAACTTGGGCCTCGCTCGACACCACCTCGGTGACTTGGAGCAGGTGCGCGTCCACCAGGGCACCCAGACCTTCCAATAGGTGGGGACCGGTCACGGTGGGCCGGCCGTCCCGGCCCGTCTGGGGTGGTTCGGCGCACACGGCCTCGGCGGCAGCCAGCGTGCAACCACCCGCAAATACGGCTAGGCGGCGCAACAGCGCTTGCTGGTCCTCGGATAGGAGTTCGTAACTCCACTCAATTACGTTGCGGATGCTCTGCTGTCGCGCCGGCAGATCGCGTGGCCCGCCGGTCAGGACATCGAGCGTGCTCCCAGCTCGAGCCATAAGCCACGCTGATGGCAGGACTGCCACGCGCGCTGCGGCCAGTTCTATGGCGAGAGGCAAACCATCCAGACGGGCGCAAAGACCGGCCACGGCGTGGGCATTGGCATCTGTCAGGGCAAAATCCGGCCGGCCAGCGCGAGCTCGCTCCACAAACAGGGCCACAGAAGGAGCTCGCCCGACGACCTCGGCCACCACGGGGTCTCCGGCGTCCGGGAGCCCCAAAGGCGGTACGGGGTACACCTGCTCGCTACTCACCCGCAGGGGCACGCGGCTAGTCACCAGCATCGTCAGGCTCGGGCAGGCGGCGACTAATTCCGCCACTGCGGCCGCCGTCCCGACCACTTGCTCGAAATTGTCGAGCAACAGCAGTATTTCCATGCCGGTTAGCTGTTTGGCCATCTGAGCTACGAGGCCGCCGTCCCCTTGTTCCGTCACCGCCACGGCTTGCGCAATCTGTGGCAGCACCAGCGACGCCTCCCGCAAAGGCGCCAGGTCGACAAACACGGCGCCGTCGGGGTAGCTCTCGCTGACCAGATGAGCAACCCCGAGAGCCAGGCTTGTCTTGCCGACGCCGGGAGGCCCGGTCAAGGTGAGCAACCGGGCGCGCCGGCCGACGAGGAGCGCCTGCAGTGCTCCGACAGCGTCTTCCCGGCCCACGAGACGAGTTGGCAGCCGGGGCAGACGTGAGACCGGGGGCCCGGCACGGTGACGTTCGGCGGTGCTTCTGACAGCGACCGGGCCCAACCAGGCCGTCCAGACGGCAGCCCGCTCATCTCCATCGAGGTTCAGAGCGGCGACGAGCTGTTCCATGGTGTACGCGCGTGGCTTGGTCCGCCCCCGCTCGACGTTGCGAACGGTGTCTACCGAGAGCGAGCCACCAACCCGGGCTACCAATTGCTCCTGGGTCAGGCTCAGGCGCTCGCGGTGCGACCTGAGCAAGGCCCCGAGGTCTAGGGAACGTTCTTCGGGCATGCGCTCGTCATAACGGTGACCATGGCCCTCGACTGCTGTCCGGCCAATGTTACTCCCATTGACATGCAGCCAAAGAGGTGCCCGGGCCTTCGGCTGGAACGACGAGTTCCTCGCAGGGGCTTCAGCTGAGCCTCGCCCCAGGGTGACTTTCGAGATCGAACCTGAGGAAGGCAACAAAGTCCGCCTCACCGTGGTCCACGACGGGTTCGAGGAAAGCCGCGCCACGCTGGAGGCAATTAGCGACGGCTGGCCCCGGGGGTGCTTTCCCACC
>JASHVH010000104.1 GCA_030039575.1 Acidimicrobiales bacterium
CCGCGCCGTGCCCGTGGCCACCGCCTGCCTCAACGCAAGGGTCGACAGCTCGTGCCCATGACCGGTGGCCAAGGCCCTTAACTCTGTGCCGCCGAAAGCCAGCCGGTGCTCGTCCAGCGCGTCGAGGCCCCGGCGGCACGCGGAGAGGACCCGACCGCGGCGGCTCTCGTCTTGAGCCTGCAGTGCAACAGCCAGCCATCCGGTGGCCCGTTCCAGAGCGGGGCCGCTGTAACGGTACCTGGCGGCCTGCCCGAGGGCCGTGGCCGCGAGTGGCGAACGGCGTTCGAGCGCGACGCGTCCGGCCAAGAGAAAGGCAAGGGGAGCATCCTCACAACGCAGGGCGCGGAGCCGGCCGGCCAGGCCGTACAGCAAAGCGAGGAGTTCGCCGCGGCGGCGCCCCGCGACGTAATCGGACTGCAATGTCACCAATGCCGCTCGTGCTTCCCACAGGTCACGCCGTTGTGCCGCAAAAAGCCGCCGGGCCGACTGAGAACGCCGCCTGGCCACGTCGACGCGCCCGGCAGCTAACGCAGCAGTGGCGGCGAGCAAAAGGAGTTCCGCCCGCTTGACGGGCTTAATCTTGGGCTCGCTGTCGAGGTAGCCCTCCGCCATTGATACCGCCTCTCCCGCCATCCCCGCCACGAGGAAAGCTCGCGCCCGGTCCATGACCAAGTCGGGCTCCATCCCTCCCAGGGAGGCGTAGCGGGCTCCGGCCACATCGAAAAACCTGAGTGCAGTGGGCAAGTCCCCCCGTCGCAGGGCGGCCAAACCGCGGTTGTGTACGGCTTGGGCTGAGGGCCAGTCGTGGCCGAGACGCGTGTACAGGCGCTCAGCATCAGTGGCGTCCTTATCGGCCTTATCGACTGCCCCGAGGGCGAGGTACACGAGGCAGCGATTGTGGACGATGTGCGCCTCCCACGGGAGGTCCCCCGTGCGCCGGACCGTCCTCAAAGCAAGCCGGGGGTCGTCCAGAGCCTCGTTGTGGCGGCCGAGCAGGCTGAGCACATGGGCTCGCCTGAGGCGGACCCGGGCCAACAGGTCGCCACGGGCTTGAGATGCCGCCTCGTCCAACTTTGTCATGCCCTCGGTCGTCCGTCCTGCCATGACCAGAGCCGCTCCATAGCTGGCGGTAACGTCGACCACGCGTTCGACCGGGCCGGCCTGGCGGGCGAGCCGAAGGGCGATGCGCAGGTCCTTCAGAGCATCTGGCAATTGGCCGCTGTCCCGCAAGACGATGCCGGCAGCTTGATGAGCGATGGACCGGGACCGCGGGTCGGCGCAAGCCTCGAGGGCCCTTCGGGCGAGGGTGAGCGCTCGCTGTGGGTTGCTTAGGGCCAGGGGCAAGAGGGGCCCAACATCCATCTCCCCTGTCCATGGTCGTGAGCGGACCGAACGGGCACGAGCTAACGAGCCAAATGTTCCCTCCCGTGGCACAATCAAAAATGGTATTGTCCGCGCTGGCCAAACCTGGGGGTAAAGATGCCGCCACCGGACAACAATGAGCGAGACGCCTTTGACGGGGATAACGCGGACCGAGGCCGGGGCGAAAGGCAGCGGTGGGACGCGGAGTTCGAACGAACGCGTTTAGCCAGCCAGATCGAGCTCATAGAGCAACGGCTGCCGGACGTGGGCGTCTTTCCACCCAATGGTGGCGGGGGTGACGTCGAGTACCTCTACCGAAAGGGCGTGATCCTGGTCCGTGATGAGCACGTCGACTTGGTGAGGCGAGTGGTAGGTGGTCCCGATGCAGTCACCCAGGCGCCCCGTAACTTCGTCGTCTTCGACGAAGTGATCTCCGGGGTCACCGCGGTGGCTGTCAACGACACTGTTGCCGCACTAAACGCAATCGACAGCCAACTCGGGGTGGGAGTAGCAACACCGGATCACGTCTTTTATGTCTGTCCTGCCACGTGTTGCCCGGCTGACGAGCCGAGCAACCCGGAACAGGATGATCCCGACCCGCCGGTCAACACCGACGAGGATTGCGACGGTAGCGGGGTATTGGCCGTCGTGGTCGATACGGGATTTATCCCTTCCCTCGTCAACGACAGGCACCCATGGCTGGCCAGGGCCACGGGTGACCCCGAAGTGTACAGCCCAACTCATATCAGTCGTTACACCGGGCACGGGACCTTCGTCGCAGGGGTGCTCGGTTGCATGGCTCCTGGGACACAGGTCGTGGTCAAAGGCTTCCTAACCCATGGAGGCGCCGTCTACGAGCACGAAATCGTGAAGGAACTCTACTTGGCGCTCGGGCTGACACCTGACGTCATCAGCATGTCTGCCGGCACCACCACCCGCCATAACCTCCCCTCTCTCGGCTTCCAGGTCCTATGGGAACGGCGCCTCCGATATATGAAGGGAACGGTCCTGGTAGCCGCGGCCGGCAACGACGCCAGCCGCCGGCCCTTCTGGCCGGCGGCCTTTCACTGGGCGGTTTCTGTCGGGGCCACCGATCGCCATGGCGGGCGAGCGGTGTACAGCAATTATGGCAGTTGGGTCGACGTTTACGCGCTGGGCACCGACGTCATCAATGCGTTCCCTGATGGCGAGTATTTTTACGAGGAACCTCCTCGGGAAGGCGAGCATGATCGTTTCCACCGGGAAATGGCGCGGTGGAGCGGCACGTCGTTCGCCACACCGCTGGTGTCCGGGCTTATCGCGGCGCGCGTGTCACGCACGGGCGAAAGCGGGTGGCAAGCGGCCCGGGCTTTGCTCCGCATTGCCCGCCATAAGGCCCGGCACGGGGTCGGCCCGATCCTGGAGCCGGGCGATGGCTGTTTGGCAGAGTGACTCCCGCCCGGCTCTGGCGGTCGGCTAAATGCAAACCTGAGGTGCTCTCGACCGGCCGTCACGCACCTTTAATCGAGCCGACTTGGCCCCTATA
>JASHVH010000105.1 GCA_030039575.1 Acidimicrobiales bacterium
TTGCCGCAGCCCGACTCGCCCACCAGCCCGAAGGTCTCCCCCCGGCGGACAGAGAACGAGACTCCGGACACGGCCTTGACGGTGCCAATCGAGCGCTGTAGCACTGCCCCCGCCGTCACGTCGTACAACTTCTCGACGTGGTCGAGGCGCAGCACGACCTGGCGCTCCGGCGCTCCGGCTCCGGCGGCGCCCGCCGCCGCACCGGCCCCCGCCGCGGTGCCGGCACCAGCCCCTCTCCCGGTACCAACTTCCGCGCCGAGAGCGCGCACGTAGGGCCCATCGGGTTCACTCGAGCCGGCTGAGGCGACCGCACCGTCCGGCACCTCAGTTTCGTCTGCCACCGGTGCACCTTCAGCGGACGAAGCCGCATACGCCGGCGACTGGGCCGCCACCGTGCTCTGATTGCCGCTGCGCTGGAACGCCAGGCGCTCGGAACTTGTGGCCGTGACCGGGTGGAAGCAGGCGTAGAGGTGCTCGCCCGGCCCCGCCGATATGTGCACGGCGGGCGCCAATAGGCCTGTGTTGGACGCCGTGTCTGCGTTCGGGCTCGGGCCGGTCCCGGACGACAGCAGTGGCTCGTGTTCAGCGCACACGTCGGTGGCATAGCGGCAGCGGGGCCGGAACCGGCAGCCGACGAGGTCCCTCCCCAGGTCGGGCGGCAGACCGGGGATCGAGTAGAGCCGCTCGCGCCGGTCCTGGTTAAGACGCGGGATCGACTCGAACAGGGCCTCCGAGTAGGGGTGCCGCATCGTGTCGAAGAGGGCGGTCGTGCTGGCGCCTTCGATGATCTTGCCTGCGTACATGACCATCACGCGGTCGGTGCGGGACGCAATGACCCCCATGTCGTGGGTAATCAGCAATACGGCCATGTCGAGACGCTGGCGAAGTTCGTCGATGAGGTCGAGGATCTGGGCCTGGATGGTGACGTCGAGGGCGGTCGTCGGCTCGTCTGCGATCAGCAGCTTCGGCTCGCAGGAAAGCGCCATCGCGATCATCACCCGTTGCCGCAGGCCTCCGGAGAGCTGGTGCGGGTACTGGGTAAGCCGCTCCTCGGGCCGCGGCATGCCCACCAGGCGGAGCACTTCGACCGCTCTTTCCAGAGCCTCGCTCTTGTTGGCCCCTTTGTGGAGGCGGACCGGTTCCGCGATCTGACGTCCGATCGTCCAGGTCGGGTTCAAGGACGTCATCGGGTCCTGGAAGATCATGCCGATGTCGTTGCCGCGGACTTTTCGCATCTCGGGCTCGGTCAGAGCGACGAGGTCGCGGCCGTTCAGGCGGACAGCCCCGCCGGTGACGTGGCCCACATTGGGCAGCAGTTTCATGACCGACAGCCCGATCGTCGTCTTGCCGCAACCCGACTCGCCCACGAGCCCGAGGCACTCGCCTGAGCCCACCGAGAACGAGGCACCGTCGACAGCTCGCACGTTCACCGTCCGCAAGTGGAACTCGGAGTGAAGGTCGTCCACCTCGAGCACCGGCGTCGGTCCCCCGGCGGCGCTCAAGGCGTTCCGGCCTTGGTCGTCGGGTTCTTTCGGCACAGGCTTAGGGTACCCAACCCGGGCTGTGCATTCTCGCCATGGCTGCTCCTGGCAGCCCCGTTACCAGCGCCGAAGCCGTCGTGCCGCGGGAGCCGGTGTGCCCGGTGCCGCTGAGGGGACGCCGCTGTCTGGCAGGGCCTGCGCAAGGGGCCCAGGCCTGGGAACGAACCTCACCGGTTTCACGTCGGACCTGTTCGACTGCGGGTCGCGGGGCGTAGAAGGCGCAGTACTGACCAGCCCGACCGGACAGGCAGGTCGACCTGGACGGCTCGGCCCTGCCGGTGCTCAACAACGGTGAAGGGCACCGGGACGAAGCGGCCACCCTCGCTCCCGAGGACGGCGGCGGACGCTTTCCAGCCTTCAGGTGCAGGCAGGAGCACGCGGGCCCGCACGGACCGGCACACGCCAAGTGCTGTTGGTTCGGACCACAGGCCACGGAGGCTCCCGCTCAAGTCGACCACCCCAATTGCCACCCGGTCCTGCGAGTGGACCACTCTGGCGAACAGCGCTCCGCCCACGGGCTCGGGCCGCACCGGCCCGTCCCAGTCGAGGGCGACGGCCCCGTTTTCATCGGCCAGCTCGTACCAGCTGGTGTCTTCCCCTTCGATGAACAGGTCGCGGCACCGCAAGGCGAACCGGCGCCAAGCGAGGACCGTGGCCGCTTCGCCGGGGGTAAGCGTCTGGTGCTTCGGGTAGTAAGGGTCGCATAGCGCGGCCGTCCTGTCCCCGTAAAGGAGGGCGGTGGCGCCCAGGCAGGTGGCGACGGCCTCAGTCAGGACCACGGTGCGCAGCGCCCCCTCGCGTTCCTCTCCCTCCCAAACGGGCGGGTAACAGGCTATGGTCCCGCGCACGAGGTCACCGTCCGGCCGGCACCCCAGGTGCCCCGCCGCTCCGGCGCTGCGGTCCATGAGGCCCTCGAGGTGCCGCCATGCGCTGTTTGGAGGCCAGACCTCGCAGTAACGAAAACGGGGCCCGGGGGCCAGTTCGAGCGCCGGGGGCACCCCGTTCACCTGGTTGAAGCTGACCAGGTCGGCCGGGCGTTGGGAGCGGAAAAAAGCCAGGAAGGCCTGATAAGCCGCCCGCATGTCGATCCTGTTGCCGTCGTGGTCCGTGGCCTCTCGCGGGTAACCGTAGGTATCCATATGGAAGCCGTTGAAGCCGACCGCGTCGGCCGCCCCGCCGTACGCGTCGACGAAGTGACGCTGCCACTGGAGGTTGGCGGGGTCAGCCAGTTCTATGAAATCGAAAAAGCTGTGCGCGGCGCCGTCATTGCGGTACATGAGTAGTTCGGGATGACCGGCGGCGAAAGGGAGGTCCACCGCGTACACGGGGGCGTACGCGTGGGCGACAGCTCCTTGGCCCCGGATCCCTGCGGCCAACGAACGCAGCGCATTGAACGACACCTGCCGGCCCGATGGGTCCTGCCACCCACTCGGCGGGCCTAACGGCCCAGTGCCGAGGGGTTTGGTGTAGCTGGCCATCCAGTCGTATATCTGGACCACCGTGCACCGCAACGCT
>JASHVH010000106.1 GCA_030039575.1 Acidimicrobiales bacterium
GACCTGGCGGGGCACGGTGGTCAGGCTGGTCAACAAAATGGTCATGTTGTAGCCCGTGAACTCCCACGTGACGATCAGCATGATGGCGTAGAGCGCCAGGCGGTAGTCGAGCGGTTGGACGGCTCCCGCCGCCAGGCCGAGCTGATGAGGGATCTTGAGGGCGCTGTTGAGGTCGGGCTCCAGCAGGAACCCCCACATGATCGCCGCGATCACCCCCGGGACGGCGAAAGGCAGGAAGTAAATCAGGGCGAACGTTTTCCGGCCCCGGCAATACGGGCTGTCGAGGAACAAGGCCAGCCCGATGGCCAGGCCGATCATGACGGTGACCTGGATGGCACCGAAGTACAGCATGCGCACCACGCCGTCCCAGTACTCGCCGTTGTGGAAGACGGTGCGGTAATTGAGCAACCCCGTGAAGGCGCCGGTCAAGGGGGAACGGAGGGAGAGGACCACGGAGTAGACCAGCGGCGCGGCAAAGAACAGGGCAAAGAGGGCCAGGAAAGGTAAAGTCATGCCGAAACCGGCGCGGCCCTGTGCCGCTTTCAGCCGGCGTGGGGGCCTCATGGACCCGCTCCCTACCAACGTGCCGGTCCCCTGCAGGGATATGGCCCCGGTCGCATCTGTCGTCACATCAGCCCCCTTTCCCTAATCAGTAGCAATTTACACTGGGGTCGAGACCGGAGGCCCCGGCGGGGGACGTGGATGGCTCCCCCGCCTTTGGCCTACGAATTTCGCCTAGCCGCTGACCGAATAGCCGGCTGACTGGGCGTAGGAAACGAGCTGCGACTGGGTCGCAGTGAGCACCTTCGACCAACTCTCCTTACCGGCGGCGGCCGCAGCCATCTGGGTGATCACAAAGTTCCCGAACTCGGTGTCCCAGGGGCTCCACTCGAACTTCGTGGGCACCTCGTTGGCATAAGTGGAGAACTGGGCGTTGATATTGCCGCTGAAATGCGGGACCGGCGCCGAGAACTCCGCCACGCTGGCACGGGCCAGGGCGGCCGGGAAGAGGCCGCGGCCCCCGCCGGCAGGGGTGGCCGGGCTCTCATCGATGGTGAGCCCGCTCTTGGAGGTGTTTATGTACGCAGCGAAGAGGGCGGCGTCCTTCACCACGTCGGCCGGTGCGTCCTTGGTGACCGCATTGGTGGAACCGCCCCAGTTGGCGGCGGCATGGGCACCCGCCGTCCATTGCGGCATCTGGGTCACGGCCCACTGTAGGGTGGAGCCAGTGGGCAGGTAGGCGTCGACCATGTAGGTGGGCGACCACCCGGCGCCGACCATGGCCACGTAACGGTCCTCGGCGATATGATGGCCCCAGTCGGCGGTGAAGTCGTCATCGACTGCCACCGCGCCTTCTTTGACCAACGTCCCCCAGTAGTTCATGACTTTCTGCTCGATCGGGCCGTCCAGGTTGATCTTCCAGCTGCCGTTCGGCTGGACCTGGTAGGGGTAGGCCCCGGCCTGCCAGAACAACGATTCGAGGACGTCGGCGTCGTTCGGGGCGAAGTAAGTGAGGTACTGGCTCGGGTCGGCCTTGTGGAGGGCGACCGCGTCCGAGGCGAACTGCGCCCAGGTGGCCGGCACGGGCAGGTTGTACTTCTTCAGCACGGCCGGTTGGTACATGAGCCCCATCGGGCCGATGTCTTCGGGCATGGCGTACACCTTCCCGTTCTGAGAAACCTGGTTCCACACCCAGGCCGGGAAGTCGCTCTTGTACTGCGAGACGTATTGGGCGATGTTGACCAGGTCTTTGGCGCCGATGAACTGGGGCAGGTGGTCGTACTCGACCTGGGTCACGTCGGGGCCGGTGCCCCCGGCCATGGC
Organism: Acidimicrobiales bacterium; assembly: GCA_030039575.1. Lineage (GTDB taxonomy): Bacteria > Actinomycetota > Acidimicrobiia > Acidimicrobiales > Palsa-688 > Fen-671. The sequence continues at coordinate 1,825 of JASHVH010000106.1, forward strand.
CGTCGTGAGCTTGGCGTAGAAAGTGCCGCCGGAACCATAGCTGGGCGGCATTTTGACGGTGATGTTCGGATAAGCCTTTTCGAAGTTGGCTATGACTTTTTGCGGGTTGGTCGTCCAGGTCCACCACGTAAGGGTGACCTTGGAGGACGCCGAAGCCGTGGCGGCAGTACCGGCCAGCACCCCGAGCAGGGTGGCGGTTGCCGCGCCCAATGACAATATTTTCCTGAGGTTCATTTATTACCCCCTCGTTGAGGTTCCCGACTTATACGGGCCTGATTTGGTCTCCCCATGGCATGTGGGGGACGTTCCGCCGGAAGGCGGGCCGGCCTATTGGGAGCGCTCCCAGTCCCACGGCTTGGCAACGTAGCAGAGGCGCCGTTCATGGGGAAGTCACCCGCCATTGACGAGGTACCCGAGGCCGGCAAAGCTACCACCCGAGCGGCGGCCCGCGGCGTCGCCCGGTAGCCGGCCCGAGCCGGGGCCTGTCCAACCCGGTTCCTGCCGGCCCCGGCCGGCGCGCTCCGTGGCGGCGATCCCACAGGTGCGATCGGGCTCTTCACCGCCCTCGTTGCGTCCTCTAGGATCCGCCGCCATGGCCATTCCCGCCGAGCGGTCACCGCGGGGGCCCGGGGCCGAGGGAGAGGGTGCCCCGCTGCACCTGCACCGTCACGCGGCCCGGCCGACGATAGAGGACGTGGCCCAGTTCGCCGGGGTCTCCCGCGGGACGGTGTCGCGTGTGCTCAACGGGGGCCACCACGTCCGCCCCGCCGTCGTCGCCAACGTCAACTTCGCCATCGAAACCCTCGGTTACTCGGTCAACCAGGCGGCGCGTAACCTGGCTGCCGGCCGGACCGGCTCGGTGGCGTTCGTCGTGTCCGAGCACCAGGAGCACATCTTCGAAGACCCGAACTACGTCCTGTTCGTCTCCGTCTTCGGCAAGGAGCTCCGCCGCCGGGGCCGCCACCTACTGCTCACTGCTGCCGAGGACACCGAAGAAGAGATATTCATCGGCAATTACCTGAGCGCCGGCCACGTCGACGGTGCCTTGCTGGCTCTGCCGCACGCCGACGAACCGCTCTTGGCGCGGCTGGCCCAAAGCCGGCTGCCCCTCGTGGTGATCGGCCGGCCGCTCGGTTACGAGGACGAGCTGTCGTGGGTGGCCATCGACGACGACACCTCGGCCTACGAGATGGTCAGCTACCTGGTCGGGCGGGGGCGCAAGCGCATCGGGACCGTGACGGGGCCCCTGAACACCAGTGGCGGACGGGACCGCTTCGAAGGGTACAAAAGGGCGGTCGGCCCTACCTTCAGGGCCAGTTTCGTAGCTGAGGGGGACTGGTCGCTCGAGAGCGGGCGTGTCGGGGCCAAGCAGATCCTGGCCCGCCACCACAACATCGACGCCCTCTTCGCCGCTTCGGACTTGATGGCTCTCGGCGCGCTGGCCGCGTTGCGAGAAGCGGGCCGGCGCGTACCGCACGACGTGGCCGTGGCCGGCTTCGACGACTCTGTGGCCGCCAGCCTGGCGGACCCACCTCTGACCACGGTCCGCCACCCCTGCGAAGAGATCGCCCTGGAGGCTCTGCGCGTCCTTGACGACCTCATGGAAGGCCGTTCGGCCGGACCGGAGCATGTCGTCCTGCCTACGGAGTTCGTGCGCCGGAGGTCCGCGTAGCGCGAGTGCCCCGCCTTCGTACCGGTACGTAGAGGGCCATCCGCGTGTTGGGGCCGGCGGAATGGCGGTAGCCTCGGTCGTGCCAGCGAAATGGTGGCGATGGCGGTTGGCCCTCGCGCTGGCGACTTCGTTCGTGGTGAGCCTCGGCACGTCAGGCGCCATCGGGCCCGGGGTGACCGCGGTGCCTGGGTCCGTGGGGGTAGCCGTCGCTTCGGCGGAGACGAGGCCCGGCCTTCAGGCCTCGGGGCGTGAGCGCGGGCGGGCCACCGACGCGGGGGTGACGTTGGCGGTAACAGACACGTACGGAGTCAGCGTCCCCGCCGGCAGTTGGGTCCCCGTAGCTGTTTCAGTGGTGAACCACCGTGCCTCAGGCCTGCAGGGGCAAGTGGTGGTGAGCGTCCCGGTGGCCCAGGTCAATACCGGGGAGAGCTGTTCTGCCAGTGGGCTCGGCTTTATTTGCGGGGCCACCACGGCTTCGCCTTCGGGGTACGCCTCGGGCGCACGGCTACCGGAGGTCAGTTACCGTATACCGCTCTCGCTGGCGGCGGGGATATCCAAGCAGTTCGTCGCCTACGTGCTGGCAGAATCTCCCTACGGGGATGTCCAGGCCGCCGTGCGCACGCAATCTGGCCAGTTGCTGGCCAAGACGAGCGCGCCCCTGCCGGTGGCCTACGGCGCCCCCCAACCGGCCGTGCTGGTCGTCACCCAGGACCCCTCCGCCGTCCCGACGATGGCCGAACTGTCCACCCCGACGGGTTCGCACCCCCAGTTGCAGTACATCAACCCGGCCGACCTCCCGGCTTCGGCGGCGGCGCTTGGAGGCTTCACCGCCGTTGCCATCGACGAGGCCGACACGAGCGTGCTGAACCCCGACCAGAGCACCGCCCTCGAAGGCTACGTGGACG
>JASHVH010000107.1 GCA_030039575.1 Acidimicrobiales bacterium
GGCCTGGAGGACCGAAACGTAGCGCCGGTCCCAGACGACCATCTCGTTCGCTTTGTCGATCGGCGTGAGGCTGTCCCAGCGCTCCCAGATGGCAGGGAACGCTTCCCGGTCGAGTGGCGATCCCTTCAACAGCGTCCGTTCTAGGCTGAGGAGCGCGATCTCGGCCCCGGAGCCAATATGGGAGAGGACTTGGGCGACGTCCCAGTCCCGGCAGTAGGAACGTCGCTCCAGCTGTTCTGGGGCCAGGATGAGGACCTGCGCCACCAGTACGTCATGAGACGTCCGAAGGGCCTCGATCCAGCGGCGAGGGTCTGTTTCCATGTCGTTGGAGGCTACCCTCGGTTACGCCAATCGCGGCGCCCCGGCCCCCGTGAGCCTTAAGGGCCCGGCGCCATCTAGGCGTCAGCCGTCCGAGGGGTAACCCCGGGCGCGGAAGACTTCGATGGTGGCGACTAGCCTTTTGTCGCCGGGGAGGTCGTGCTGGCGCAAGTCGGCGCCGTACTTTGCCCCGACCTTGTCGGCGAAGGTGTAGTCGGGGTCCGGTTCCAGCGTGGCCCTACCGCGCAATTCCAGGTAGCGATAGTTGTTTTTGGGGTCCTCGATCACGAGGCTGCACAGCGGGTCCCTGGCCAGGTTGTCCGTTTTTAGCCGGCTGCTGTTAAGCGACAGCTTGACGACGTCGCCTTCGGCCAGGAACCAGACTATTGATTGCTGCGGCCCGCCCCATTTCCCCACCGTCGCCAGCGTAGCGAACTCGGCCGTGAGCAGGTCCCGGAACGAATCGGGGATATTTTCCATAGACCTTCTATACCAGATAGCAGCGAACTAGCCGACGGGCGACACCTCCGCCGGCTCGGCCGGCTCGTCAGGCAGTGGCTCGCGACCGCCGCCATCGGCGGGGACTATCAACCCATCGCGGAAAAGGACACTGTTGGTGCGCAGGGCGGGCACCCGACGGCCCGGGAGCACGATGCCCGACAGGTTCAGCGGGTCGGCCGCGGAGAGGCGCACCAGCTCGCCCTTTCGTTGGCTGCGCCGCACGTGGCGTAGTTCGTCAAGCGCCTCGGGCAGGGCGTACTGCTCGCCGGCAAAACCGGTGACGAACCTCCCACCCCGTACCAACCCCCGGGCCTCGAACCGCCGGAGCGCCCACAGGATCTCGCGCCAGGGCACGGCCAAGTCCTCGTGGCTGGCAAGGTCCCAGAAGACGACACCCCAACGCGCCAGCAGTTGACCGGCGACCTGTTCGGCCAGTTCGTCGGTTGGCATGGACAACGCGCCCGGATAGGCCGCTGTGGCCAGGAGCGCCCAGCGACCCTCCCCGGGGCGGCGCAGCGCTCTTTGGCTGGCCGGGCTCGGGCGCAGCCCCAGTCGCCGCCGCTCAGGCAGGTGCCGGCGCGCCCAGGTGTCGCGGCGGGAGAACAAGGACCGCACTGCGCCGAAGCCGTCAGAGGTGACGATGCCACGCGCCACCAGGTCCCAAAGGCCCTCCTGGACCTCGGTAGGGAGGCGCCGGGTGGCGGCCGGCAAGTCCGAGGAGAACATGGCCCCGTACGTTTGCAACGCGTCCAGTACGTCGCGCCCCGCTCCGTGCACCGGCTCCTCTGGCACTGCGTCGCCTCTGGTTGCGGCAGTGAGCCACGGCAAGTCGCTCCTCAGGGTGAACGTCACCGGGGTGGCGCGCGAAGGGGTCGAGGCACTTCGCCTCGTCTGACCGTCGGTTTCGGGCGGGCGGAGCGAGAGGCGACCCCAGCTCACCTCTCCCGACAGGCAAAGATCCTCGAGCCAGCGTTGCTGATAGCCCTCGACCCGCGCCGGGAAGACGGCCTCCTCCCACGCGCCCGCCGCCAGTTCGAAACCTTGCAACTGTTCGATCACCGACAACAGCCCGGCCCGGCCTTGACGTCGGGTGCCGGCGGCGACGTGTTGCCAGCGCAAGAGGAACCGCATGAAGTCCTGAGTGCTTACAGGCTCGATCTCTCGCCGTAGCCGGTTTTGGGTGTAGCTGTGGAGACGGGCGAGGAGGTGGCGGGCGCACCATTGTTCGTCTGTACCGAGGGCGGGGTCGAAGCGCCCCCGCATGGCGAAGCCTTCGGCCTCCAACCGGGCCAGCCCGACGAGGACGCGGCCCGGGGCGAGGCAGCACGCGGCGGCCAATTGGTCGGCCGTCATGGGGCCGTTGAGGCCGAGGTGGCCGCGCACGGCCATAGCTGCAGCCAGGTCCGCCACGTCGACCGTGGCCCCTCCGTCGTGGGACCCGTCGTCGGCGTCACGGCTAGAGGGCCCTGTGGCCGAAGCGCCTCCCTCACCGGCTGGGAGGCGGTAGTCGGGTTCAAAGCGAGCACCCGGGAAAAGAGCCTCTACCCAGCCCCGGCGCTCAGTACCGCACCAAAGCGCAGGCGGGGCATCGCCGTCGGCGGCCGGTGGGACGTCGGCCAGCTTCATGGCCCGGCCGCTTTTTTCCAGCGATTCGAACCATTCCTGCCAATCATCACGGGCACGGTGGACCAGCGTGGACAGGAGCAGGTCATGCAGCTCCTCGGCATCGCGGGGAGCGGGCGCCACTTGCGCCCTTATTTTTTCCAACGCGGCCGGGTCGAGGCGGCTCAGGTCACGCGCCTCCACCGGCAGCCCCCGACGCAATTGGACCTGGCGGGACCGCCGTTCCTCGAGTGGAGCATCGTCGAGGTACGTGTAGGGCTCGCTGTTGACGATTTCGTGCGAGAGCACCGACGGCTCGACAGAATCCACGAAATGGGACCGGATTTCCCCGGAATGGAGCGCCGCCACCAACTGCTGAAGCCCGTCGCAGTCCATCGCCTCGTGGAGGCAGTCGTCGAGCACCTGGCGCACGATGACATGGTCCGGGAACTGGATAGGCCCCGGGGGAGCATTTTCCTGGCAGGCCGCCAGCGCCGGGAAGATGGCCGCCATCAGGTCGTCGGCCTCCATCCGCTGGATCGGCAACGGGTTTTTCTTCCCGCCGCGGAACCGCAATATGGCCAGCGACCGGTTTAGGTCCCAACGCCAGCGGGACGTGAACATTGGCGACGCGAGCACGGCCTGTTCCAGTGTCGTTTTCACGGTGTTCGGGTGCAGGAGCCGGGGGGCCGAGTTAAGCGGGAAACTGTGCTGAGGGCCAAGCGACAAAATAACGGCATCGTCGTTGGCGGCGGCCTGCAGTTCGAAATCGAAGGTCACGCAAAAACGTTTGCGCAAGGCCAGCCCGAGTGCCCTGTTCACCCGGCCGCCGAACGGTGAGTGGACGACCAGCTGCATCCCGCCGGCGTCGTCGAAAAAGCGTTCGAAGACAACGTCAGAATGACCCGGCATCACCCCGAGCTGTTCCAGGCCGGTGGCCAAATAGGCGACCACCTGCTCCGCCGCACCGCCCTCGAGCCCACATGAGCTCTCCAGGTACTCGACGGCCGCCTCGGGGCCCGCGCTACCGAGCCGCTCCACCACGGCCGCTCGGAGCTCGGACACCTCTTCAGACAGTTCTGCCGTGCGGCTCGGAGCTTCTCCCAGCCAGAATGGGATCGTCGGCCGGGCCCCATCCGCGTCGATCACCCTGACCTCTCCCGCAGTGACGCGCCGGATACGCCACGAATGGGTCCCGAGGAGGAAAACGTCCCCGGCCATCGACTCAATGGCGAAATCCTCGTTGACGGTGCCCACGAACGTGTCGTCGGGCTCGGCCACGACGCGGTAGTCGCCCACTTCGGGGATGGCGCCTCCGCTCGTCAGTGCGGCCAAGCGGGCCCCCCGCCGAGGGCGCAGGACCGCGTTCACCCGGTCGCGGTGCAGGTAAGCCATACGCGGCCCCCGGCCCGTGGGGATGCCTTCCGACGCCAGCTCCACCACGTCGTCGAAGTCCTCACGGGAAAGGCCGGCGTACGGGGCGGACTTGCGCATGAGCTCGAAAAGGGCGTCCTCTTGCCATTCTTCGGCCGCGGCCACTTCGGCGATGACCTGCTGGGCCAGGATGTCGAGCGGCGCCACTGGTGGTTGCACCGCGTCCAGGCGCCCCTTGCGCACGGCGGCCAGCAGCGCCGAGCACTCGACCAGTTCATCACGGGTGGTCGGGAACAGGATCCCCTCGGGGACGCCGTGGCGGGAGTGGTTGGAACGGCCGACGCGCTGCAGGAAAGTGGAGATGGCCCGGGGCGAGCCGACCTGGCAGGCGAGCTCGACGGGGCCGATGTCGATGCCCAGCTCGAGAGAGGCCGTGGCCACTAAGGCCCGCAGTTCGCCTGCTCGCAGCCTCGACTCCGTGCGCCGCCGGCGGTCGGCCGACAGGCTGCCATGGTGGGCGGCCACCTGGTCCGGGCCGAGGATCTCGCCCAGGAGGTGAGCCAAACGCTCGGACAGCCGGCGGGTATTGACGAACACAAGTGTCGTCTGGTGGCCCTTCACGTGCTCGGCGATCCGCGTCACGATC